>JAASSQ010000307.1 GCA_021767845.1 Roseovarius sp.
GAGAAGAAGGCCGAGGCGCTGGCGCGCAAGCTGGCCTCGGGGACGTGGACGCATGACTATGCCCTGACGCCCGCAGAGGCGCAGGCGCTGGGCGTGGAGGTGACGGTCGGGATGCCCTCGGAGATCCTGGACCTGATGAAGCTTTACCCGGCGCCGGTCAAGCAGAGCGCGGTCGAGTTCCTGCCGTTCGACCCGCCGGGTAAGAAATTCGGCTGAGCGGCGCGAATCGGGACGCAAGTCCTTGGTTAACGGGGCAAAAACCCGATCGGCATCGCGTCGGTATAACGTCGGTATTACGTCGGTATTCGGCACCGAAAGGGCCGAGTGTTAACAGGGCGTGCGCTGCGGATGTGACAAAACGCGGTGAGTTTATGGCAGGTCGTCGGGGGCGGGAGTGCGCTGCTCGAACAGCGCCGAAGGCGCCGCGCGATTGCCAGACCGCCCCTCCGGTTTCGCACCAGACGCCGCGCCGCCTAGAGCATCGCGTAGAGCATCACCCAGCCCGACAGGATCACTGCCGTCACCAGCGCGTAGCCGCCGTTCCAGCCCAGCCCGACCTTGCGCGCACTGACCCGGCCGAAAGAGCCGATCAGGAGCGTGGTTGCGGTGAAGGGCGAGGTCACGCCGCTGAGCGCCCAGCCCGAGGTGATGCCGACGATGATCGCCGTGGGGCTGACGCCGAGCGCCGCGGCCTCGGGTACCAGCGGGGCGAGCAGGGTCACGGCGAGGATGGGGTTCATGCCCGCCTGACCGGCCAGCGGGATGATCCAGACGAAGGACGCCAGCAACAGCGGTGCGGGCACGCGGGCCAGATCGAGCCCCAGTCCGCCCAGCACCGGCGCCAGAAGCGGCGCGCCCACGGTGCCGATATACCCGGCCATCAGAAGCAGGATGATTTCGCCGCGATAGGCGGGCAGTTCGGAAAAGGCATAGTCCGACAGGCGCGCAGTGGCGAAGGGCGCATCGGGCGGCGCGGTGCGCTGTTGCAGAAGAAGCCAGACCAGCGCGATTACCGGCACGATCAGCAGCACGAGCCCCACCACCCGGATGCCGGTGGCAAGGTAGAGCGTGACGATGCTGACCACCAGGATCGCCAGCAAGAGTGCGAGCGGCAGCATCAGCGCCCAGGTGCCGTCCGGCGGCGTGCGGGTGGGGGGCGGTGCCGACAATCGGGGCTTGAACGCGGCGTCGAGCGCCCAGCCCGTTCCGGCCATCAGCAGCGACGTGACGATCCCCGGCAGCACCGCGTCGGCCCAGGAGGCGCCGGGCACGAGCGCCACCGAGATCGCCACCGCGAAGGACAACGGCGACCACGGCAGCGCCGAGGTGAAGGCGCGTTGAATGGCCAGCAGCATGCGGCGGCTGCGGTGGCGGCGGATCTCGGGGTCGCGCTCGGCATCGGCGCTGGCGGTGGCGAGGCTGCCCAGAAGGGCGATGGCACCGTAGTTCAGCAGGAGCGCGAACATCTGCCCGCCAAGCGTGAGCGCCAGGTAGCGCCGCCCCGGCGGCTGCTGGGCCAGGAACTGTCCGCAGCGCCGGATGGCGGGCGAGGTCTGCGCCACGCTGCGCAGGGTCGCCAGCGCGGTGAAGAAGGCGGCGATGAAGGCCGCCGTGAGCAACCCGCGCCGCGCGGTGGAAAGCCAGCCGGGATCGGTGGCCGCCAGCGCCACGGTCAGCAGCAGCGCGACGACGGCGAAAAGGTAGCGCCCGGCGCGCACCTGCACCGACAGGACCAGCGTGACCGCGATGACCAGCCACGGCAGGGCGGCTTCGGCCCATGCGCTGCCGGCCCAGACCGAGAGGATCTCGGCCCCGGTGATGGCGACCAGAAGGCCGCCGGTCAGTCGGGTCATGAGCGTCGCGCGTTCCATGCCCGCCAAGTCATGCGGAGAAAGCGTACGGGCGCAAGCCGCCGCGCCGGAGCGGGCAGCAGCCTTGCAGAATTTGCATGGCAGGGTGTCCGTTTTCGCGCAAGGCGCGCAAGACGCTGTCGGTCAAGGGCCGGGGGGGGGCAGATGCCGTTCCCGGAAAGGAAGACCGGGAGCAAGCCGGGCCGGACGGACCCGGTGGATGAAACGGATCTCGACGGCGTGGGCGAGGCGCTGGTCGATCTGGCGGCGCTGAGTCGGTCGGTCCGGGATCCGATCGGGCGGCTGGATTACCCGCTGTGACGTCGGCGCGGCTTGCCGGGCGCCGTGCCCTTGCTGTCGCGATCCATCGTGGCGGCGAGCGCGAACATCAGGCCGCCGACCGCGACCAAACCGATCAGGATGACTGCGCTGGACATGGCCTTTCCCCCGTGAGGTTCAAGAATGAGCTGGTATCGTGAGCATGTCTTGCGGGGGAATCGGGCCTTCGGGCAATCACCCGCGCCACCACTGGTCCCGAAGTGTTGCGCAAATGCAGACGGAACCGGCGGAACGCCACCGATCCGGCGGTTCGCGTGAGCGGAAATCCGAGCGTTGGCGGACCGCGTCGCGCTGCGGCGCGTGATCTGGCGGGCGTGGCCTAGCCGTCGAGCCCGAGGGCCTTGCGGCGGCGGCGGGCCCAGACAGTCACGAGGTGATCGACCATCAGCCCCATGAAGGCCACCGCCAGCCCCAGCACCAGCCCCTTGCCCACGTCGCTGGAGGACAGTGCGCGCTGCATTTCCTGGCCCAGATCCTGGGTGCCGATGAAGGCGGCGATGATGACCATGAAGAGCGAGAACATCACCGACTGGTTCACCCCCACCATGATCGTGGGCAGGGCCAGCGGCAGACGGACGCTCCACAAGGTCTGCTTGCGCGAGGCGCCCGACATGTTCGCCGCCTCGATCTGGGCCTCGGGCACACCGCGCAGCCCCTCGATCGTGTAGCGGATGAGCGGCACGGCGGCGAAGAGCACCACGGCGCCCACCACTGCCACGTCATTGACGCCGAAGAGCATGATGACCGGAATGAGATAGATGAAGCTGGGGAAGGTCTGCAGCGTGTCGCAGACCAGCAGCACCGCCTTGGCCCGGCCCGCGCTGTGCGACCCCCAGATTCCCAGCGGGAACCCGATGAGCGTGGCGAGGAACACCGCGAAGGTGACCGTGTAGACGGTGATCATCGCCCGGTCCCACCAGCCCGACATCGCGATCAGTCCGAAATAGGTCAGGCAGACCAGCGCCGAGCGGCGTCCGCCCACGGCCCATCCCACGGCCATCAGGAATACCAGCACCGCCGAGAACGGGAGCCACAGCATCCCGTCGCGCAGCGGAATGAGCACCCAGACGATCAGGAACCATCTGAGCCATTGTGTTATC
>JAASSQ010000308.1 GCA_021767845.1 Roseovarius sp.
CGCGGCCAGGGCCGCGACTCCCCCGGGGTATTTCGGCCAAGAAGAAACCTGTGACACGTCAGGCCGAGGCCGCGGCCCTTTGGTCCGGGGCCACCTGCGACAGCGCCTCCTGCACCAGTTCAGGGCCTGCGCCGGGGCGCGTGGCGCCTTCCGACAGGATGCGCCGCCACGCCCGCGCGCCGGGGCGCCCCGCGAACAGCCCCAGCATGTGGCGCGTGACCTGATGCAGCCGCCCGCCCCGCACCAGATGCGCCTCGATGTAGGGCAGCATCTCCGCGACAGCGGCCTCGGGCGTGCTGTCGGGGCCGTCTTCGCCGAAGATCAGACGGTCGGCGGCGCACAGGATATCGGCAGGCTGGTGATAGGCCGCGCGCCCCACCATGACCCCGTCCAGCCCCGTGTCGAGAAACGCCCGCACCTCGGCCAGCGAGGCGATGCCGCCATTGACCGACAGGTGCAGGCCGGGAAACATCTCTTTCATGCGGCAGACGAAATCGTAATCCAGCGGCGGGATGTCCCGGTTTTCCTTGGGCGACAGCCCCTGCAGCCACGCCTTGCGCGCATGGATGATGAAACGCCCCACCCCGGCCGCGCCTACGCGCGCCAAGAATTCGGGCAGCACCTCTTCGGGGGTCTGGTCATCGACGCCGATGCGGCATTTGACGGTGACCTCGACGGGCGAGGCCTCGATCATCGCGGCGCAGCACTCGGCCACCAGCGCCGGATCCTTCATCAGGACCGCGCCGAAGGTGCCCGATTGCACGCGATCGCTGGGGCAGCCGACATTGAGATTGATCTCGTCATAGCCTGCCTCGGCGCCCAGCCGCGCGGCCTGTGCCAGTTCCTCGGGTTCCGATCCGCCCAGTTGCAGGGCGACGGGGTGTTCGGCCTCGGAATGCTCCAAGAGGTGCATCGCCCCGCCTCGCACCAGCGCAGGCGCGGTCACCATCTCGGTGTAAAGAAGCGCGCGGCGCGACAGCAGCCGGTGCAGGTAGCGGCAATGGCGATCCGTCCAGTCCATCATAGGCGCCACGGACAGGCGTGCCGGGAGTATGTCTTGCGCTTTGGTGTCCATGCGTTTCACCTAATCGCTGCCCGCGCCAAAGGCCACCCGGCCTTGACCCGCGCCGCTCAGCCGCCGCCGGCGCCCGGCCCGGTGGGGTCGAACCGCGAGATCCGCAAGCCGTCCGGCTCTTCGCCCTCGACGGCCACGATCTGCCGGGGCAGCCGGATCTCGATCCCGGCCTCGTCATCGCCCGCCTGCCACGGCCGGTCGGTCACCACGCAGCCGGCCTCCTGGCCCGCGTAATCGGCCTGCGGCGCCACCTCGCGCATGAAGACCAGGCCACGCAGCACCGCCGCACCGCGCAGATAGACCGATCCCGAGCCAAGCACCTTGGGTTCGGCGAAATTCGTCATGTAATGCTGCCGCGGGCTTTGCGCCCAGACGCCGCACACCATCGTGCGGCCCTCGTATTCACGCAGATCGGCCGCCACCGTCATGCCGCCGCCGGTGGAATAGGTGCCGCCCGCCAGCGCCGGCGCCGCGCCGAGCCGGGCCAAGACCTGCGGCTCCAGCGGCGTGCAGGCCGCGACACCGGCAAGGCAGGCCATCGCAATCAATCCGATCCGCATCTTGTCTCTCCACAGTCCGCTTTCACAGGCTGCCGGGTCCGGCCCGGCCCGCTCAGGCCGAGGCCGCGACCTCGCCCGTCTCCTTCAGCATTTCAGGATACCATTTTTTCAGCGTCGGCAAAAACGCCTCGCGGATGCGCGCCACCTGCGCCGGGGTCAGATCCTCGCGCCAGGTGCCCGCCTGCCCCTTGGCAAAGAAGCGTTTCATCTCGGGCGGCCGCTCGGCAAAGCCCAGCTTTTCCTCCTGCTTGCGCATCGCGTCGAAACTGGTGCTCTTGATCGCGTAGCTCAGTTTCGGCGTGTCCACCGGCACTTTCAGGAACTTCTGCAACAGCGCCCGCATGGTGGGGCCGGGTTTCGTCAGCATGTCCTCGTACCGCACCGTGTGCAGCGGCAACCCCGGCGCGTTGGTCCAGACATTCACGTGGTTGTCCCAACTGCCGAGGAATTCGTAGATGCCCTGATCGAACTTCGTCATCATCTCGACATTCGTCATCCGGTCGATCGCCGTGTCGATGTCGCAATTCTGGTGCCGCGCGAAGGAGGGAGCCAGGTCGAACGGGTTGCGCATCATGTAGATCGCCGCCGCCGTCACCTCGGGCGGGATCACGTCGAGCCCGCAGATCTGGATGGTCTGGCAATGCGTCTTGACGAAATGATGGTTCGGCTTCGACAGGGCGATCAGGCGCAGCGCCTTGATCCGCATCTGCATCCATTCCTCGATGCTGTCGGTGACGAACGGCTTGCCCCCGTTGGCGCGCTTGAAGAAATCCTTGCGAACGTCGCCGGTGGTGAAATTCGGCAACTGGTTGATGTTCGGCGCCTGCCCCTTGGGCATGAAGTAATGCGCCAGAAGGCTCCGCATCCAGGTGTTGCCGGATTTCGGATAGCTTGCCAGCCAGATGATGCGCTGCATGTCACTCATGCCAATACCCGTATTCCTTCATGACATCGCGGTTCGCGCGCTTGATGTCCTTGATGATGCGGCGGCTCAACTCGTCTTTCCAGTGGCCGCTTCCGCCTTGCGCGAAGAACGTGTCGCTGTATTCGGACTTCTCGATGAAGCCCTGTTCGCGTTCCTGTTTCTTCAACTCGTCGAAACTGCTGTGCCGGATCGCGCGGGCCATCCGGTCAGGATCAACATCCATTCCGAAATGCTTGATAACCTTCGCGAATTCTTCTTCCGGCCGAGTCAGCAAATCCTCGTAGCGCAGCACCGTCACCGGGAAGGCCGCGCGCCTGGTCCAGCTTTTCACGTGATCCGACCAGGTTCCCATGAAGGTCGGCACGTTCTTTTCATAGCCCGCCGTGCCGTTATGCGGGTGGCAGATCCGCTCGGCGGCCTCTTCCACGCTCAGGCCGAAATGCCGCGCGTAGCTGCCCACCATGTCCAGCGGGTTGCGCAGGATGTAGATCGCGCTGCGGGTCAGCTCGACGGGGATCAGCGGGATGCCGAAGGCCTCGCCGTTGATGTTGTGCGTCTTGACGAGGTTCACATCCGCCTTGTTGGCCACGATCGCGCCCAGAACCCGCGGCCGCAACCTGACCGTCAGCTCGGTATTCGTGACATCCAGCGCCCCGCCCGCCACACGCTTGTAATGCTCCGCGATGCTGTCGCCCAGGGCGAACTTGTGAATGTCGTTGATGCCCAC
>JAASSQ010000060.1 GCA_021767845.1 Roseovarius sp.
CCCTTGTCGGCCGGCACCCTGTCGATCCGGCGAAAGAACACGTAGGACGGATTGTGGTACAACAACTCCTGCCCCTCGACCGGGTTGCGCCGCACCCAGTTCTTGATCACCTCGGCGGACACCTGGTGCGGCTCGTAGATCCCCCGCCGCACCATCTCGACCCCGACAGAGCGGTACTCATGCCCGTTCTTGCCGGCATAGCCAACGCGGATCACCCGCCCATCCGGCAAGCGGATCCGCCCCGACCCCTGGATCTGCAGGAAAAACAGTTCGACCGGATCATCGACCCACGCAATCTCCAGCCCCCGGCCCTTCAAGGCCTCACCCGTCTCGATCTCGCGCCGGGTCAGCCAAGGCTGCGCCGTCCGCGCTTCGGGCGGAAGACGGTAAACCGGATAGCGATAGCGCATACTCGGCTGCAACGATCCATCAAGTTCGGGCTCGAAATACCCGGTAAACAGCGCCCCCTTGCCGTTCTCGATCATCACGGGGCGGAAGAACAGCTCGAAAAATGCACGCGCGTCCGGGCCCTGCTGCGCCAACGCGCAAAGCGACCGCCAATCGGGGTCCTTCATATCCGGGCAGGTGTTCTGGAACACGGAAAGGGCGCGGGCATGGTTGTCCGCGTCCCATCCTTGCAGGTCGTCGAAGTCCAACAGGCTGTGCGTCGTATCGCTCGCGGCAAGGCTGCCGGCCAGCGACACCCACCCGAACAGAGCGACCCACAGCGCCCGGATCATTCGCCCGTGGCAACGAGCCGCCAGTTCGGGTCGTCCGCGCCCATTTCACGCTCGAACGTCCAGCTGTCCTTCTGGCGTTTCGGCGTGCGGGCATCACCCTCGACGATCTCGCCGTTGCTGTCACGCACTACCGAGGTCAACTCGCCCACGAACCGCACGGTGATCGCGGCACGGTTTTCCGACGAGTCGAAAGTGGCATCCGTCACCCTGGTTTCGCGCAGGCCTATGAATTCGGCCTCGACGGTCAGCCCCTGTTCCTGCCGGGCGTCGATCACTTGGGCGAACGCCTCGTAGACCTCTTCGGAGAGGAAAGGTGCCACATCCTCCAACTGGCCGTTCTCGAAGGCCATCAGGATCATTTCATAGGCACCGCGCGCGCCCTGCACGAATTCGGTCACGCTGAACGAGGGCTCGACCCGCTTCATCTCGGCCAGGGCCGCGGCGGCGTCCGAGCCTTCGGGCACGTTGTCGATGATGTCGTAATCCGGCCCACCGTCGATAACCTCGAAGCTGTCACGCCGCTGCGGGGCGTCGTCAGCTTGCTGCTGGCTGCGCGGCGGGCCTTCGAACCCGTCGCGGGTGCCCAGGACGCTTTTCAAGCGCAGGATCAGGAACACAGCGATCCCGGCAAGCACCAGAAGCTGAAGAAGAGGGGAATTCATGGGCACCTCATGTCATGCGGGCATGGTATCATTGCTCGTCGGAACTTATGTAGGTGACCCATGCAGGCAAGTCCACCTTGCAGGCGCAGGTGACAAAGGAGTTGCGACCATGTGGCTGTTTCTGGCGTTCCTCGGGGTGCCCCTCGTCGAAATCGCTTTGTTCATTCAGGTCGGCGGTGCGATCGGCCTCTGGCCGACCCTGGGCATCGTGATCCTGACCGCGATCCTGGGAACATGGCTCGTGCGCACGCAGGGCCGCATGGCCATGGGCGATCTGCGGCGGTCATTCTCGGAACTCGATGACCCGACAGAGCCGCTGGCGCACGGCGCGATGATCCTCGTGGCCGGGGCCCTGCTGCTGACGCCGGGCTTTTTCACCGACGGGGTTGGCTTTGCCCTGTTGATGCCACCCGTGCGCCGCGCCGCGTTCGACTATCTGCGCAAGCGGGTGCATGTGCAGCGGTTCGAGATGGGGCCAGACCGCCCGCGCGACCCTCGCCGCCCGCAACGCCCCCGCGATCCGGGCGTGATCGACGGCGAATACCACGAGGTCGAGCCGCCGAAACGGAACCGGCAGAACCCGTCAGGCTGGACCACCCGCAACTGAGCCGGGTCATTGAGGCCCCTGTTGCTTCCTGCTAATCCTTCGCGCGATCTGTTTTCTTCATTGGAGTGTCGATATGGCCGAACAGGAATCCGGGGCCGCCGAGCAGAAAGGCCAACCCCAGCTCAAGATGAGCACGCTGACGCAGTTCATCCGCGATCTGTCTTTTGAAAACGTCCTGTCGCAGCGCGGCACCGGCGGCGAAGTGCAGCCCGATGTCCAGGTCGCCGTGAACATGGACGCCAAGAAACGGTCCACCGAGCATCAATACGAGGTGATCGTCAAGCTGCGGATCGACTCCAAGAACAAGGGGTCCGAAGAGGCGCTGTTCGTGCTGGAAATGGAATATGTCGGCGTCTTCCATGTCGAGAACGTACCCGACGAGCAGCTGCATCCCTTCCTGATGATCGAATGTCCCCGGATGCTGTTCCCGTTCATCCGCCGCGTCGTTCACGATGTCACGCGCGACGGCGGCTTCCCGCCGCTGAACCTGGAAAACATCGACTTCGTGCAGCTTTACCGCAACGAAATCGCCCGCCGCCAGCAGGCGCAGGCCGAGGCGGCGGAAAAAGAAAAGCCAGACGCCTGATCTAGCCCAGCTTTTTCCAAAGCGCGCCGTCGCCCAAGCCGTCCACGAAAGCGGCATGGGCGGCGGCTTCCTGTTCGGTCAGCCGCGATCGCAGCGGTGTGGGCCGTGGCTGCGGGCGCCAGTCGGTCTCGGCCGTGGATGTGGCGCCGGACCCGGAATAGCCCGCAGACAGACCGAAATCCGGCTGCCGGCCGCCGATCAATTCAAGATACACTTCCGCCAGGATCTCGGAGTCAAGAAGCGCGCCGTGCAGCGTGCGCGCCGCGTTGTCGATCCCGAACCGGCGGCACAAAGCATCCAGCGACGCCGGCGAGCCCGGAAACCGCTTGCGCGCAATCGCCAGCGTGTCGATCGCCTGTTCCCACGGCAAAAGCGGCAGCTTCACCCAGCCCAACTCGGCATTCAGGAACTTCATGTCGAAGGCCGCGTTGTGGATCACCAGCTTAGCATCGCCCACGAACTCGACAAAGCCCTGCGCAATCTCGTGAAAAGCGGGCTTGTCCTTGAGTGTCACCTCGCCGTCGCGCGGCGGGCGCGGCGACTCCAGCAGATCGGGCCCGATCCCGTGCACCTCGAAGGCTTCGTTCGGCATTCCGCGGCCGGGGTTGATATACTGGTGATAGGTGCGCCCGGTGGGCATGTGGTTGTAGAGTTCAAGCGCCCCGATTTCCACGATCCGGTCACCCTGTTCGGGATCGAAGCCGGTTGTCTCGGTATCCAGAACGATCTCACGCATGTGCCAGCCTGCTCCTTATATCGGCCACCACAGTCTGAACCTGTTGCCGCGCATGCTCAAGCGTATCCGTCTCGATCACGTAATCCGCGAGGCGGCATTTCTCCTCTGCCGGCATCTGCTTGCCGCGGATGCGCTCGAATTCGCCTTCGGTCATCGTGCCGCGCGCCATGACCCTGTCGCGCTGAGCCTCGGGCGACACGATCACGCAGGCCACCGCATCGAATGACGCCGCCGCGCCGGTTTCGAACAGCAGCGGAATATCCAGCACCACGATATCCGCGTCCGCCCGAGCGATAAACTCCGCGCGATCCCGCGCGACAAGGGGATGCACGATCTGCTCCACCCGCGACAGGGCATCGGGGTCTTCCGCAATAAAGGTCTTGAGCCGCGCCCGCGACACGGCGCCATCCGCGATCGCTTCGGGGAATGCCTCCCGGATTGGCGCCACGGCGGCCCCACCCTTGGCGTAAAGCCTGCGCACCGCCTCGTCCGCATCCCAGACGGCGCAGCCTTCGTCTGCGAACAGGCGCGCGGTCGTCGATTTTCCCATGCCGATGGAGCCGGTCAATCCCAGAAGAAAGCTCATCTCAACGCTGCCGCCCGTGCCGCGCTGTCCACCTCCGGCCGCACACCGAACCAGCGTTCAAATCCCGGAACCGCCTGGAACAACAGCATCCCCAGCCCGTCCACCGTGGTGCAGCCGGCCTTCTCGGCCTCGGCCAGAAGCCGGGTCTTGAGCGGTGCATAGACCAGGTCGGTGACGACCGCATCCTTGCGCAGACCATCCAGCGGAACCCGCAAGGGCGGCTTGCCGATCATGCCAAGGGATGTCGTGTTCACGACGGTTGTGGCTTCTTCCAGCATGTTTCCGGCCTGAACCCAGTCCACCACCGTCAGGCGTTTTCCAAAATCGGCCTGCAACGCCTCGGCGCGGACCTTCGTGCGGTTGGAAATCAGGATCTCCGGCACTCCCGCGTCGAGAAGCGAGGCGACAACCGCGCGTGCCGCGCCCCCCGCTCCCAAAATGGCGGCGGGGCCGGTCTCGGGCCTCCAGTCCGGTGCGTTATGGCGCAGATTCTGGATGAATCCGTAGCCATCGGTATTGTCGGCATGGATTTTTCCGTCCTTGCGGAAAATCAGAGTGTTTGCCGCACCGATCAGGGTGGCGCGATCCGTCACAAGGTCCGCCAGCTCCAAAACCCGCTCCTTGTGCGGAACGGTCACGTTCAGGCCGACGAACCCCATTTTCGGCAAGCATCGCAGAACATCGCGCAGGTCATCCGCGGCCACGTCCATCGGGATATAATGGCCTTTCAGCCCATTCACCTTCAGCCAGTGCCCATGCAGTTGCGGCGATTTGGAATGCGCAACGGGCGAACCGATCACACCCGCCAAAGGAATTCTATCTTGGCTCATCCGTCCAGTTTCCCCCGAAGTGTCAGGTATGACAAAAGCTCAAGCAACGGCAATCCAAGCACGGTGAAATAATCGCCCTGCACCTGCTGGAACAGCCTGACGCCTTCTTCCTCCAGCTTGTAGGATCCGACGGAATACCGAATGCTGTCCCAATTGCGGTCGAGATAGGCATCCAGGTAGGATTCGGAGAACTGGCGCATCATCAGGCGCACCACGCCGACATGGCGCCAAACCGGTTTCCCGTTCTCGCAGATCACGGCGGCCGACAAAAGCTCGTGCCGCTTGCCGCGAAGCGCAAGCAATTGATCGCGGGCCATCTCCCGGCTCTCCGGCTTGGTCAGCAACTCGCCTTGAAGGGTGAGAACCTGATCACATCCGATCACCAGGGCCGCGGGGTGTTTCGCACTGATCTTCTGCGCCTTCATTTCCGCCAAGGCATCCGCGATATCCCGCGCCGATGCACCTTCTGCCAGCATCCCGTCGCGCAAGGCATCTTCGTCCACGCGCGCGGGCACGACGCTGAAATCCACGCCTGCGTTCCGCAGCAAGGTCTGCCGGATCTCTGATGCGGACGCGAGGATGATTTCGGTCATGATGTGGACAACCTCTTGGATAAGTTAACGAGTGTTTAAGAACAGATCGGGGGAAAATCCACCGTCAGACTGCCGACCCCGTGTCCGACGCGCCCGGCCACCGACTTGATCCTGAATCCTCCCCTGTGGGTCTGAATAACTCGGGAGGTTGGAAAACCGATCCGGCAGAGATTTAATCCACGTCGCGGATGCAAGCCGAAACCTTTATAAAGCATTGAAAATAAGAGAAATTTCAAGCAATTTTCTGAACGTCCATGATTCGTCAACATTTTTATCCACACCGAAGACGGGATGTAGATAACTCGTTGAAAACACGATAATCCACAGGCGCGCGCCTCCCATCTAAAAACAACCTTCTTTCTTATATATTTATTTATTTATAGAGAGGGCTCAGCAGAGAGGCCCGAGATGACCGATTTCCTGATCACGCTCTATCCGTGGAGCAAGGCGTTGCACATCATGTCGGTGATTTCCTGGATGGCCGGGCTGTTCTACCTGCCGCGCCTCTACGTCTATCATGCCGAGCAATCCTCTCCGGGCGACAGCCGTGATGAGGTGTTCCAGACGATGGAGCTGAAGCTGCTCCGTGTCATCATGAACCCGGCGATGATCGCGTCCTGGGTTTTCGGGCTGATGATGGTCTTCACGCCGGGGATCGTGGATTGGGGGGCGATCTGGCCCTATGCCAAGGGGGCCGGGATCCTTGCGATGACGTGGTTCCATCACTGGCTCGGCCTGCGGCGCAAGGAGTTCCTGGCCGGTGAAAACCGCCTGTCCGGCCGGCAGTACCGGATGATGAACGAGGTGCCCACGGTTCTGATGGTCGTGATCGTGCTGTCGGTCGTCATCAAGTTCTGAGTGACATTGACTCGTCAAACCCTCGCGCGTATGTAATTCGGCAAGCGCCCGTCCGGGCGGCTGTTCTCCATTCTCATACCACGACATGATCGGGCACCCGGTGCGTGCCCTGCTGTCTAGAGGAAATCCCATATGTCCGACGACCGCCTCAACCTGTCCGATCTCAAGGCGTATACCGCCAAGGATCTTCTCGCCATGGCGGAAGAACTCGAGATCGAGAACGCCTCGACCATGCGCAAGGGTGAGATGATGTTCCAGATCCTGCGCGAACGCGCGGATGAAGGCTGGACCGTGTTCGGCGATGGTGTGCTCGAGGTGCTGCAGGACGGGTTTGGTTTCCTTCGCTCGCCCGAGGCGAACTACCTGCCCGGTCCCGATGACATCTACGTGTCGCCGGACATGATCCGTCAGTATTCGCTGCGCACTGGCGACACGATCGAGGGCGAAATCCGCGCGCCCGAGGACAACGAACGTTATTTCGCCCTCACCAGCGTCAAGCAGATCAACTTCGAAGAACCCGACCGCGCCAAGCACAAGATCGCATTCGACAACCTGACGCCGCTCTATCCCGATGAACGCCTCCAGATGGAGGTCGATGATCCCACGGTGAAGGACCGCTCGGCGCGCGTGATCGACCTTGTGGCGCCCATTGGCAAGGGCCAGCGGTCGCTGATCGTGGCGCCTCCGCGCACGGGGAAAACCGTGCTGCTGCAGAACATCGCCAGCAGCATCGAAAAGAACCACCCGGAATGCTACTTGATCGTGCTTCTGATCGACGAACGTCCCGAGGAAGTGACCGACATGCAGCGGTCCGTTAAGGGTGAAGTCATCAGCTCGACCTTCGATGAACCCGCGGCGCGGCACGTCGCTGTGGCTGAAATGGTGATCGAGAAAGCCAAACGCTTGGTCGAGCATAAACGAGATGTTGTTATCTTGCTCGACTCGATCACAAGACTTGGTAGGGCTTACAATACGACTGTCCCATCGTCAGGCAAGGTTCTGACCGGCGGTGTGGATGCCAATGCGCTGCAGCGGCCCAAGCGGTTCTTCGGCGCGGCCCGGAATATCGAGGAAGGTGGATCGCTGACCATCATCTCGACCGCACTGATCGACACCGGCAGCCGCATGGACGAGGTGATCTTCGAAGAGTTCAAGGGAACCGGTAACTCGGAGATCGTGCTGGACCGCAAGATCGCGGACAAGCGTGTCTTCCCGGCGATCGACATTCTGAAATCCGGCACGCGGAAAGAGGATCTGTTGATCGACAAGGTCGATTTGCAGAAAACCTTTGTTTTGCGCCGGATCCTCAACCCGATGGGCACTACGGATGCGATCGAATTCCTGTTGTCCAAGCTGAAGCAAACCAAGACCAACGCGGAATTCTTCGACTCGATGAATACCTGACGCTGGTTTGCGCGGGGGCGACCCGATGGAAACGATCTACGCACTTTCGACGGCGCAGGGCAAAGCCGGCGTCGCAGTGATCCGCGTGTCGGGACCGCGGGCCTTTGCGGCCTGTGCGGTCCTGGCTGGCGACGTGCCCGAGCCGCGCAAGGCGTCGCTTCGGGTTCTGAAAGCGCTGGATGGGTTGCAGCTGGACGAGGCATTGGTCCTGACCTTTGCCAAGGATCGCAGCTTCACCGGGGAAGAAACCGTTGAGTTTCAGGTCCACGGCAGCACGGCGGTCGTGGCATCTGTCCTCGATGTGCTGTCGGGCCTGGACGATTTGCGCCCGGCTGATCCGGGTGAGTTTACCCGCAGGGCTTTGGAAAACGGCCGGATGGATCTGGCGCAAGTCGAAGGCCTGGCCGATCTAATTGAGGCGGAAACCGAGGCGCAGCGTCGTCAGGCCTTGCGCGTCTTGTCCGGTGATCTGGGCGCACGGGCGGATTCTTGGCGCCAGAAACTGATCCGCGCCGCGGCACTTCTGGAAGCAACGATTGACTTCGCGGACGAGGAAGTGCCCGTCGATGTCTCGCCCGAGGTCACGGAGCTGGCCACGTCGGTGATCGACGACCTGAGGCAGGAAATCCAGCGTGTCGGAACGGCCGAGCGGATCCGCTCGGGCTTCGAGGTCGCCATCGTCGGTGCGCCGAATGTCGGCAAATCCACGCTGCTCAACGCGCTGGCCGGTCGGGACGCGGCGATCACCTCGGAATATGCCGGAACGACGCGCGACGTGATCGAAGTCAGGATGGATCTTGCCGGGCTTCCCGTCACGCTTCTGGATACCGCCGGTCTGCGCGAAACCGATGATGCGGTGGAAACCATTGGAATAGATCGCGCGCGAAAGAGGGCAGTTCTCGCCGACTTGCGAGTGTTTCTTGTCGAAGGGGGCGCTGCCCCCGATCTGACCCCCGAGGCGGACGACCTTGTTCTGCAGGCGAAGGCCGATCTTGTTGAGAATCCAGAAAACGGGATTTCTGGAAAAACCGGCGCGGGCGTGTCGCAATTGATCAACCGGATAACTGAAATCCTTTCCAAGCGCGCCGCCAACGCGGGCCTCGCAACCCGCGCGCGTCACAAGCAGGCGATGGAACGCGGCGTCGCGGCGCTGGATAATGCGCTCACGTTGATACCGATGGGCGAAGACTCCGCCGATATCGCGGCCGAGGAATTGCGGAGCGCTATCCGGGCGCTTGATTCTCTGGTAGGACGCATAGATATCGAAAACGTGCTGGATGAAATCTTTGCGAGCTTTTGCCTCGGAAAATGAGGAGTGTTTCACGTGAAACATTTTGATGTCATCGTGATCGGCGGCGGCCATGCCGGCGCGGATGCTGCGCACGCGGCGGCGCGCGCGGGGGCGTCCACCGCGCTGGTCACGCTCGACAAATCCGGCATCGGTGTCATGTCTTGCAATCCTGCCATTGGCGGCTTGGGCAAGGGTCATCTTGTGCGGGAGATTGATGCGCTTGATGGTGTGATGGGCCGCGTTGCGGACAAGGCGGGAATCCAGTTTCGGCTTTTGAATCGCCGCAAGGGGCCAGCCGTCCAAGGCCCTCGCGCCCAGGCGGACCGCAGGATCTATCGAGAGCAGATGCTGGCGGAAATCCAATCGCAGCCAAACCTGACCATCGTCGAAGGCGAAGCCGCGGATTTTCTGATGGTTCGCGACCGCGTCAGCGGTGTTATCCTGGCGGATGGAAGCGAGATCAGCGCAGGTGCGGTCGTTCTGACCACCGGCACGTTCCTGCGCGGAGTCATCCATATCGGCGATGTGTCGCGCCCCGGCGGGCGAATGGGCGACAAGCCGTCGATCAAGCTGGCGGAGCGAATTGATTCATTCGGCCTCAATCTTGGGCGGCTGAAAACCGGCACGCCCCCGCGCCTCGATGGCACGACCATCGACTGGACCGATCTGGAAGAGCAGCCCGCCGATGATGATCCGGTCATGTTTTCGTTCCTGTCCACCGGTCCATCCGTGCGGCAAGTCAGCTGCGGGATCACCCACACGAATGAAACGACACATGAAATCATTCGCGAGAATCTAGATCGTTCCGCCATGTATGGTGGCCATATCGACGGCGTTGGCCCACGCTACTGCCCGTCGATCGAGGACAAGATCGTGCGCTTTGCCGACAAGACTTCGCACCAGATTTTTCTGGAGCCTGAAAGCCTGTCCGACAACGTGATCTACCCGAACGGGATTTCCACGTCCTTGCCTGAAGAGATTCAGATCGATTACGTGCGCTCGATCAAGGGCTTGGAAAACGCGGTTATTTTGCAGCCGGGCTATGCGATCGAATATGACTATGTCGATCCGCGTGCGCTGGACTCGACGCTTGCCTTGAAATCAGTGCCTGGCCTGTATCTCGCCGGTCAAATCAATGGCACGACTGGATATGAAGAGGCTGCTGCACAAGGCCTTGTCGCTGGCCTCAATGCGGCCTTGGCTGTCACGGGGCGCGAGCCTGTGACCTTCAGCCGCGCCGACTGCTATATCGGCGTGATGATCGATGATCTCACTACGCGCGGTGTGTCAGAACCATACCGGATGTTCACCTCCCGCGCCGAGTTCCGCCTTTCCCTGCGCGCGGACAACGCGGACCAACGCCTGACGCCCCTCGGGCTCGCAGCGGGATGCGTGGGCGAGCCGCGCCGCCGTGTATTCGAGGACAAGATGGACCGGCTGGAAGCGGCGCGCGACCGTCTGCAACAGCAAAGCTTTACGCCTCGCGAGGTCTCTAAGATCGGGCTGAAGGTAAATCAGGATGGGTCGCGGCGCACGGGGTTCCAGCTGTTGGCCTTCTCCGACATTGATTTCGACAGCCTTTTGTCATTGGATCCAAGGCTTGCGGATATCGACGCCGAGTGTCGTGCGCAGCTTGAAAAGGATGCGCTTTATGCGAATTACATCGAACGTCAGAAACGCGACGTCGAAATGATGAAGCGGGACGAAGCGCATGACATCCCGCCCGACTTTGATTTTTCCGCGATTGACGGGTTGTCCAACGAGCTCAAAAGCAAGCTTGCCGCAGCGCGTCCGGCGAATCTTGGGCAAGCGGGCCGGATTGACGGGATGACGCCCGCTGCGCTGACCCTGCTGCTGGCGCGGCTGCGCGCCGACAAGCGCGAGAAGACCGCATGAGTGGGGCCCATGACCTGAATGTTTCACGTGAAACATTTGAGCGGCTGCACATCTACGAAACGCTCCTTCGCAAGTGGACGCTTCGGATCAACTTGATTGCGAAATCCACGTTGGATGTGCTCTGGACGCGGCATTTCGTGGATTCCGCACAAGTTCACCGCCTGGCCCCCCACCCCGTCAGCCACTGGGCCGACCTAGGGGCTGGCGGTGGATTCCCCGGCCTTGTCGTCGCGATCATGGCCATGGACAGCGGATCGCCCTCCCGCGTAACACTCGTTGAAAGCGATGCCCGAAAATGTGCTTTCCTTCGCACGGTCATTCGCGAAACCGGTGCCCCGGCCACCGTCATCAATGATCGGGTTGAGAACATCCCTCCTTTGGAGGCGGAGGTCGTATCCGCACGCGCTCTGGCCGATCTCGGCCGCCTTTTGGCCTTTGCATCGCGGCACCTGAAGCCCACTGGCACCGCGGTTTTTCCCAAGGGCGAAACCTGGCGCGCCGAACTTGAAGCCGCGCAAAGCACTTGGAATTTCGATTACCAAGTTGCTAAAAGTGAAACCGAGCAAGGCCCCGTCATTCTTACCGTTACAGGAGTTGCCCGTGTCTGATCCCACCCGCCCGCGCGGACCCAAGATCATCGCTGTCGCCAACCAGAAAGGCGGAGTGGGCAAGACCACCACAACCATCAATCTCGGCGCGGCCCTGGCCGAGGCGGGGCAAAAGGTGTTGATCGTCGATCTCGACCCGCAGGGCAACGCCTCCACCGGCCTGGGGATTGAACCGTCAGAGCGGGAATACACCACCTACGAATTGTTGCTGGAAGAGATCGACCTCGGCGATGTCGTCCGCAATACCGCTCTCGACAACCTGATGATCGTGCCCGCGACCGTTGATCTGAGCTCCGCCGACATGGAGCTGATTTCCAGCGAAAAGCGCAGCTTTCTTTTGCATGACGCGCTGCGCCAGACCGCGATGGATGGCTATGACCTGGATTTCATCCTGATCGACTGCCCGCCTTCCCTGAACCTTCTGACGGTCAACGCGATGGTGGCGGCGCATTCCGTCTTGGTCCCGCTCCAAAGCGAGTTTTTCGCGCTCGAAGGCCTGTCGCAACTGATGTTGACCATTCGCGAGGTGCGGCAATCCGCCAATCCCGATCTGCGGATCGAGGGCATCGTCCTCACGATGTTCGATTCGCGTAACAATCTGTCCTCGCAGGTCGAACAGGACGCCCGCGACAACCTGGGCGATCTGGTATTCCGCACGCTGATTCCCCGCAACGTCCGGGTCAGCGAGGCACCGTCCTACGCGATGCCCGTTCTTAAATACGATACCGCCTCAAAGGGCGCGCAAGCCTATCGCGCCTTGGCCAGGGAATTGATGTCAAACCAGTCGCGGGCAGCCGCATAACCGGAGGAGCCGCACATGGCCAACAAGACAACCAAGCAGCGCGGGCTGGGCCGCGGCCTTTCCGCCCTGATGGCCGACGTGAACGAGGACCAGCCGAGCACAGAGGCTCCCAAGCCCGCCGACCGCCTTGTTCCCATCGAAAAGGTCCATCCCAACCCCGATCAGCCGCGCCGCAGTTTCGACGAGGACGCGCTCAAGGATCTCGCGGCGTCGATCAATGAAAAGGGCATCATTCAGCCGCTGATCGTGCGCCCGGCCCCCGGCAAGGAGGGCGAGTTCGAGATCGTTGCGGGCGAACGCCGCTGGCGGGCCGCGCAGATTGCCAAATTTCACGAGGTTCCGGTTCTTCTGCGCGACTTCAATGACACCGAGGTTCTCGAGATCGCGATTGTCGAGAACATCCAGCGCGCCGACCTGAACCCGGTGGAAGAAGCCGCTGGTTACAGCCAGTTGATGGAGAAATTCGGCCACACCCAGGACAAGCTGTCCGCGGTTCTAGGCAAAAGCCGAAGCTATATCGCGAATACCGTGCGGCTTCTATCTCTGCCGGACGAGGTGCAGACCTACCTTCGCGATGGCAAGCTCAGCGCGGGACATGCGCGCGCGCTGATTACTGCCGACAACCCGGCAGCCCTGGCGCGCGAGGTCATAAAGAAGGGGCTTTCCGTCCGCGAAACCGAAAAGCTGGTGAAGAAAGCGGTCGGGAACATCTTTTCCGATGATGGGGCGAAGAAAAAGAAATCCTCGGGCGGCGAAAAGGATGCCGATACCAAGGCGTTGGAGGGCGACCTGTCCGCCAACCTGGGAATGAAGGTTTCGCTCAACCACAAGCCGGGGCAGGAAAAAGGCCAGATCACGATCAGTTACGAATCGCTGGATGATCTCGACACGCTGTGCCG
>JAASSQ010000309.1 GCA_021767845.1 Roseovarius sp.
CCTGACGCTTTCACGGTCGGACGGGATTGAGCCCCCCGAACCGCACCTGTTTGCATCTCCAAAACCGAGGTGCCTCAAAGACCCTCTTGCGCCGCCAGGAACGAGTCCTCGGAATGCACCTCGGCCAGGGTGTCGCGGCGGAAGTCGATATGCACGATGCGCCGGGTTCGGTTGTCCTTGCCAACCCGGCGATAGAAGAATTCCTCGTCCGTGAAGTGCCCCTTCTGCATGATCCAGCGCACCATGCTGGCGGTCAGCCCCTTGTAGGGCGCCATGATATCCACGATCCACAGCCGCTCGCCGCTGCTCCAGTCCTCGAGGCGCAAGGGCGAGCCGCCGATCAGGCGGCGCTCGGCCTCCGCCCCCAGCCAACCCCAAGTATAAAGCCCCCGCGGCACCCCGTCGAAACGGAACAGCCGATACTGCCCCAAAAGCAGCGGGGGCTCCAGGTAGTCGCGCAACTGCGCCACCGGCATCCGCATATGGCGCGGGCTGCGGAACGCCAGGAACATCATGTCGCCATAGGCGCGCAAACGCTCGGCGTTCGGGGTCTCGATCTCGGGCAGCGCACGGCCCGCGGAATCGGTCAGGCTGGTCATGCCGCCACCTCCCATGGCCGCGCGTCATCCTGCGGCAGGACGTCGCGCAGCAACGCGCCTTCCCAGGGCCGCAAGGCAAGCCGGGCGGTATCGCCCTGTCCTTCCTCCGACCTCAGCTCGGGAAACGCCGCGAACAACTCGGCGCGCGCGGCCGCACCGAGCTCGCGCAGGCTGTAATCGCCCGCGTGGAAACTCTCGGTCGGCAAGCCTTCGGTGACCATGATCTCGTGCCTGTCGAACAGCACGTGGAAATACTCCACCTCTTGCGCCGCGTGATCCACACGGATCGTCGTGTCGTTGACCAGCGCCTTGGCCGGCACGAGCACTTCCGATTCCCCGAACAGAAGCGCCGCCCGCGCGCCGCCCATCAAAAGCCTGTGCTGCGGCGACACCGTCAAGTCGCGAGCCGGACGCCCCCCGCCGAACGCCCCCGCCGCGATCCGCACCGGCCGCAGCGACGGGTCGGACTGCAACTCCCACCCCGAAACCTTGCGGCGGCCGATCCAGCGCACCGGCTGCGCTCCGTGATCGAGGGTTGTCACCTTGTCGCCGGGCCGGAGCCTCTCGACCGGGACAGGCCCATCCCCGGTGTCGATCAACGTGCCGCGCGCCACGCAGATCAGCAGGTTGATGTTGACCGTGTCGGTATCGGTGAGTCGCTCGCCGCTGAATCGTGTTTCGCCGGTGACGGACAGGACGACGGTTTGATCCGACCCCGTCGCGAACACGGCCTCTCGGTCAATGGTAAAGGTGAACTCGCCGGTCACGCTATCGGAGTCGAGCGTGCCGAAGGCGCCTCCGCTCTCGACCGAGAAATCATACCCCCGATTCGCGTCGCCTACATTCAAAGCACCGGAAAGGACAACGTCGAAATCGCCGGATACGGTGGTGACGCTGGGGTCATCGAGCGCGACATCGAAAGTCCAGATGCCTAGCCCGTCATCGCCACTGCCCGTGGCGCCCGTCACCTCGCTGATATTGTATCCCATTGCTCGGCTCCGAAAGGGTTCTCTGCCGGTTATCCGGGGCGCATCGCACACCCGCTGCCTCACCCCTGCCTACCACCCGAGATTGACGAATCAAGGGCAGGCTCGAAATCGATTGATCCGTTTCTGGCGCAAAAGATACCGCCCCGCGCAGCCGCGGCGCGCCCCCGCGGCGTGTCGATTCATCACGACAGGTGCTTGACCGATCTACACTTTTAAGTTGTATTTCCAGAACGCAACATCAACATATAAATCATATCGAGGGACCATGACTCTGACCACCGAACAGCAATCGCTTGTCGAACAGCGCCTGAGCAACGAAAGGAAATCCACCGCCGTCGCCTATCTGGTCTGGTTCTTTCTCGGCCCGCTCGGCGTGCACCGCTTCTATCTCGGGCGCACCGGCAGCGGGGTTGCCATGCTCCTGCTCACCGTGTTCGGCGTCATGACCGTCTATTTCGTGATCGGCGCCTTCCTGCTGATCGGTGTCGGGATCTGGCTGCTGGTCGATGCCTTCCTGATCCCCGGCATGGTCGCCGCCGATTCCAGCGCCAAGCGCACAGCCATCTCGGCCCAGGTCGCCCAGGCGGACACCGCCTCCTGACCCGCCCCGCGCCGGATGCAGCATCACGCCGGCACGGCGGATAACGAGACGGACAACGAAAGGGGCGCATCGGCGATGCGCCCCCTCCATGCAAAAGGTCTCGCTTGGCGTTGCCCGTATTACTCGACGACGTTGCCGTACTTGTCATATGTGGGCTCGGGCTCGACCACCATGACCGGCTCTTCCTCTTGCTGGGCGCAGGCTGACAGGCCGGCAAGCGCGACCAGGGTGGCAGCGAGAATGGACATCTTCTTCATTGAAACGTTCCCTCCAGATTGAAGCACCCCCAGTATCAATAACGTTATCGTGATCCGTCAAGCGGTTAACTGTGTTTCTGCACCTGTCGGACGGGTTTCTTGCGGAAACCTGCACACGCGGCCCGCGCTGCGGACCGCTCACGGCAAACGGCACCGGGCTTTGGACACCCTATCCCGCGATCCTGTCCCACAGCACGGCCAGCCAGATCAATCCTGCCGCCAGCGCGGCCAGGAGCACCGCCAGCGACCCGAGGTCTTTCGCGATTCGCGACAGTTCGTGCCGCTCGGGTCCGATCCGGTCCACCACCGCTTCGATCGCGCTGTTGAGGATTTCGACGATCAGCAGCATCAGGACCGACACGATCAACGCCGCCACCGAAAGCGCGCTTTCGCCCAGCCAAATAGCCGCCGGGATGCTCAGGGCAAAGATCACCGCCTCGATGCGGAAGGCCTCCTCGCCGCGCCAGATGTCGCGCAGACCCGCCAGCGAGTTGCGCAACGCCGCCCGCAACCGTGCCAGGCCGCGCAGATCATGCGGCTTGCCGTCCATCTCCTGCCCCATCGCCGTGCTTCACCCCTGTTTCGCTTGTCCCCGCGGAAACGCTAGCCGCCATCGCATCCCCTGTCGAGCACCGCCCGCCGCGCACGCCACCGGCAAAACCCTGCCCATCGCGCAAGGGTGAGCGGTCGGCGCGCCCCGCGCCTCTTTTCACCGGATCAGTTAGCCGCCAGATATGTTGAATAAATCATAACACACCGTTCGGGGCAGACCGATGCGCAGCACCATCATTCTCATTCAGGCAGCCATTCTGACCTTTCTC
>JAASSQ010000061.1 GCA_021767845.1 Roseovarius sp.
GTCTGGGTGCAGGGGGCGCAGTATTTGGGCCTGTTCCGGGCCGACGATGCGCGGATCATGGCCGTGCCGGGCAGCTGGTCGGGCGCGGTGATCGGCGGGCTGTTGTTCGGCGTGGGCATGGTGCTGGCGCGTGGCTGTTCGGGGCGCCTGCTGGTGCTGGCGGCGACGGGCAACCTGCGTTCGGTCGTCTCGGGGCTGGTGTTTGCCGTGGTCGCGCAAATGAGCCTGTCGGGCTGGCTTGCGCCGACGCGAGACAAGCTGGCGGCGCTGTCGGTCACCTCGGGCGGGCACAACATGGACCTGCTGGCCTTTCTCGGGCTGCCGGACGTGGCGGGGCTGATGTTCGGGATCGTGGTCGCGGGCATCGCCCTGGCGGTTTCGGTGCATAACAGGATCGGGGTGTGGCGGCTGATCTTTGCCTCGGGCGTGGGCTTTGCCGTGGCCGTGGGTTGGGTTTCGACCTTTGCCCTGTCGCAGATCGCCTTCGATCCGGTGCCGGTGGAAAGCGCCACCTTCACCGGGCCGTCGGCCAGCACCTTGATGTTCTTTCTCGACAATACCGCGATCCTGGAATTCGACATCGGGCTGGTGCCGGGGGTCTTCCTTGGGTCTTTCCTGGCCTCGTGGCTGGCGGGGGAATTCCGCTTCCAGGGGTTCGAGGACGAAGCCAACATGCGCCGTGCGCTGACCGGGGCGGCCTTCATGGGGTTCGGCGGGATGCTGGCGGGCGGCTGCGCGATCGGCAACGGCGTCACCGGCGGTTCGGTTTTCGCGGGCACCGCCTGGCTGGCCCTGTTCTGCATGTGGATCGGCGCGATGGCCACGGATTTCCTGGTGGATCAGCGCGGGGTGCGCGCGGCGGCCTGAGGGGCCAAGGGCGGATCGTGCCGCCCTCCTCAGAAAAAGCTTTGCGGGTCGATGTCCACGGCAAGGCGCAGTTGCCCCGGCGGCTTGAGCTGCGCGATCCACTGCGCGACCGCCCCCTGCAGCGCCACGCCCTTGGGCGCCTTCACCAGAAGCCGCACGCGGTGCCGGCCCCGGATGCGCGCGATCGGCGCGGGGGCGGGGCCGAAAACCTGCGCGCCCACGGCCCGCACCGGCGCGTCGCGGCGGGCAAGCTCGCTGGCGAAATCGAACACCTCGGCCGCATCTGGGGATGACAGGATGATCCCCGCCATCCGCCCGAACGGGGGCACGCCCGCGTGGCGGCGCTCTTCGGCCTCGGCGCGCCAGAAGCCCTCCTCGTCGCCCGACAGGATCGCGCGGATCACCGGGTGCTCGGGCTGGAAGGTCTGCAGGAGCGCCATGCCGGGCGCCTCGCTGCGCCCCGCGCGGCCCGCCACCTGGCGCATCAACTGAAAGGTGCGTTCGGCCGCGCGCAGATCCGAGCCTTGCAGGCCAAGGTCCGCGTCGATCACCCCGACCAGCGTCAGGCGCGGGAAATTGTGCCCCTTGGCCACCAGTTGCGTGCCGATGACGAGATCGGTGTCGCCCTCGGCGATCTGCTTGATCTGCTCCTTAAGCGCGCGGGCCGAGCCGAAATGATCGGAACTGAGCGTGGCGATGGTGGCGTCGGGGAAGAGCGCCTGCGCCTCTTCGGTCAGGCGTTCGACGCCGGGGCCGACGGGGGCGAGGCGATCCTCGGCCTCGCAGGAGGGGCAGGTGGTGGGGATCGGTTTCGTCTCGCCGCATTGGTGGCAGACAAGCCGGCGCTGGAAGCGGTGCTCGACCATGCGCGCGTCGCAATGGTCGCAGCCGATCTGGTGGCCGCAGGCCCGGCAGAGCGTGACCGGCGCATAGCCGCGGCGGTTGATGAACAAGAGCGCCTGTTCGCCGCGGTCGATGCGCGCCTGCACCGCCTGTTTCAGGGTGGGCGAGATCCAGCGGCTGGCCGGCAGGGTCTCGGCGCGCATGTCGATGGCGCGCATCTCGGGCATGACGGCGGCGCCGAAGCGTGCGGTCAGGTCGAGCCTTTGGTATTTGCCCGCCTCGGCATTGACCCAGCTTTCCAGCGACGGGGTGGCCGAGGCCAGCACCACCTGCGCTCCGCAGATCGAGGCGCGCAGCACCGCCATGTCGCGGGCATTGTAGAGCACGCCGTCTTCCTGCTTGTAGGAGGTGTCGTGTTCCTCGTCCACCACCACCAGCCCCAGGTCGCGGAACGGCAGGAACAGGGCCGAGCGCGCGCCCACGACCACCTGGCAGCCCCCCTCGCCCAGCATTTTCCAGGTGCGGCGGCGTTCGGTCATGGTGACGCCGGAATGCCATTCGGCGGGGCGGGCGCCGAAGCGGGCCTCGATCCGGGCGATGAATTCGGTGGTCAGCGCGATTTCCGGCAACAGGACCAGCGCCTGCCGCCCCTGCCGCAGGGTTTCGGCCACCGCTTCGAGATAGACCTCGGTCTTGCCCGAGCCGGTGACGCCGCGCAGCAGGGTGGTCCCATAGCTGCCCGCACGGATGCCGTCGCGCAGCGCCTCGGCGGCCTGCGCCTGATCACCGGTCAGGGTGTTGCCGCTGCGCTCGGGGTCGAGCCGGGGAAAGGGCAAATCGCGGGGGCAGTCCTCTTCCAGCACGGCGCCCTGCTTGACCAGCCCCTTGACCACCGAGGTGGTGACGCCGGCCTGCTCGGCCAGCTCGCCCAGGGTGAAGGACAGCCCGCCGAACTCCTCCAGCACCGCCAGCACCCGGCGGCGCGCGTCGGTCATGCGGTCGGGCGCGGCATGGCCCATCCGGTAGATCTTCTGCATCGAGGGCGGGTTGGACAGGCCCGGCGCGCGGGTCGCGAGCCGCAGCATCGCGGGCATCGGCGTGAGGGTGTAGTCGGCCGCGCGGCGCAGGAACTCCTGCATCTCGGCGCGCATGGGCGCCACGTCGAGCACGCGGATCACCTGCCGGATCTTCGAGATGTCGAAATCGCCGCGCCCCGCCCCCCAAACCACGCCCGGCACCTTGCGCGGGCCGAGCGGCACCTCGACGAAGGCGCCGACATGGCAGCCGCCTTCGGGCGCGCGGTAGTCCAGCAGACGGTCCAGCGGCTGCGTGGTCAGAACGCCCACGAGATCGCCTTCGACGAAAAAATCCTGACCGGATGACGGCACGGGCATCGGCTCCATGAGAGGGGTTTCGGCACCGCACTCTATGGGGTAAAGCCGGGGATGAAAAACCCCAACCCGCCCTATGGAGCACCGCCATGAAATTCTTTGTCGATACCGCCGATGTCGAGGCCATCCGCGAGCTGAACGAGCTTGGCATGGTGGATGGCGTGACCACCAACCCGTCGCTGATTCTGAAGTCGGGCCGCGACATCCTGGAAGTCACCAAGGAGATCACCGAGATGGTCGATGGCCCGGTCAGCGCCGAGGTCGTGGCGCTGGAAGCCGACGCGATGATCGAGGAAGGCCGCAAGCTGGCCGCGATCGCCGACAATATCGCCGTGAAAGTCCCGCTGACATGGGACGGGCTGAAGGCGTGCAAGGTGCTGTCGGGCGAAGGCCGGATGGTCAATGTCACGCTGTGCTTCTCGGCCAACCAGGCGCTTCTGGCGGCAAAGGCCGGTGCGACCTTCATCAGCCCCTTCATCGGGCGGCTGGACGACATCAACCTGGACGGGATGGAACTGATCGCGGATATTCGCCAGATCTATGACAATTACGGTTTTGACACGCAGATCCTGGCCGCCTCGATCCGCACGGTGAACCATGCGTTCCAATCGGCCCAGATCGGCGCCGACGTGATGACCGCGCCGCCCGCCGTCATCAAGCAAATGGTCGCCCACCCGCTGACCGACAAGGGGCTGGATGCGTTCATGAAGGATTGGGAAAAAACAGGGCAGAAAATCCTGTAACCCGTGTTATAAAACCAGCAAAACACGACCGAGGCCGGAATGAGCAGCAAGCCCCAGATGGAAGACGAGCTGCGCGAAAAGATCATCGCGCAGCCTGATTTTATCCTTGAAGATCAAGACCTTATGCGCGCACTGATCGCCGCGAACGAACGCGCGATGGGGCATAACATCGTCGATCTGCGGGGCATCGCGATGGAGCGGCTGGAAGCGCGGCTCGACCGGCTGGAGGATACCCACCGTTCGGTCATCGCGGCGGCCTATGACAACCTGGCCGGCATGAACCAGGTGCACCGCGCGATCCTGCGGATGCTGGACCCGGTCAGTTTCGAAACCTTCCTGCGCGATCTGGGCGGCGAGGTAGCCGAGATCCTGCGCGTCGATACCATCAAGCTGGTGCTGGAGACCGTGCAGGACGAGCATGACCCGACGGTGCGGCGGCTTGGCAGCGTCCTGTCGGTGGCCGAACCGGGCTACATCAACGGGTATCTGACGGATGGGCGCAGCAGCAGCCCCCGGCAGGTGACCTTGCGGCAGGTCAGCGAAGGCGATCCGCAGGTCTATGGCGACGAGGCGTCCTACATGCGGTCCGAAGCCTGCCTGCTCCTGGATTTCGGTCCCGGCCGCCTGCCGGGAATGCTGGCCATGGGGGCCGAGGACCCGCACCAGTTCACGCCGCAGCAGGGCACGGACCTTCTGGCCTTTTTCGCCGGGGTGTTCGAGCGGACCATGCGCCGCTGGCTGTCATGATAAGCGCGGCCGCCCGCGACGCGCTCAAGGGCTGGCTGGACGCGCAACAGGCGCTGAAAGGCGCATCGGCCAACACGATCGAGGCCTATGGCCGCGACGTGGCGGATTTCCTGGCCTTCATGACCGAGCACAAGGGCGAGACGCAGGGCATCGCGCCGCTGACCCGCGTGAGCGTCAGCGACATGCGGTCATGGATGGCGCATACGCGCGGGCAGGACGTGGGCGCGCGGTCGATGGCGCGCAAGCTGTCGGCGGTCAAGAGTTTCTATCGCTGGCTGTCGGATCGCGAAGGGTTCGACGCGACGGCCGTCCTGTCGGCCCGGTCCCCGAAATTCCAGCGCAAGCTGCCCCGCCCGCTGGCGCCCGAGGCGGCGCAAAACCTGATCGAAACCCTTGAATTGCAAAGCGAAACCCCTTGGGTCGCCGCACGGGATCAGGCGGTGGTGACGTTGCTTTACGGCTGCGGCCTGCGGATTTCCGAGGCGCTTGGCCTGACCGGCCGCGACCTACCCCTGGGCGAGGCGCTGCGGATCACCGGCAAGGGCGGCAAGGAACGGCTGGTGCCGGTGATCGCCCCGGCGCGCGAGGCGGTCACGCGGTATGCCGATCTGTGCCCGTTCGACATCGGCGCCGGCACGCCGCTTTTCCGCGGGGTGCGGGGCGGGGCGCTGAGCCCGCGGGCGGTGCAGAAGGTGACGCAGGCGGCGCGGATGCAGCTTGGCCTGCCGGCCACGGCCACGCCGCACGCCATGCGGCACAGCTTTGCCACCCACCTGCTCAACGCGGGCGGCGATTTGCGCGCGATCCAGGAATTGCTGGGCCATGCCTCGCTTTCGACGACGCAGGCCTATACCGGTGTGGATGCCGGGCGGTTGATGGAGGTTTACCGCAAGGCGCATCCCAAGGGCTGATTGCATCGCCCCGGAATTTGAACGATGAGTAAGATATGACGTTGAATTTCAAGGCCTTGCTGGTTCACCTGCTGACCGCGACCGGCGCGGTCTTTGCCATGCTGGCGCTGTTGGCGGCGGCGGAGGGCAAGTGGGACCTGATGTTCCTGTGGCTGGTCGTGGCCTTCGCGGTGGACGGGATCGACGGGCCGCTGGCGCGGCGCTACCTGGTCTGGCAGAACGCGCCGCGGTTCGACGGGGTACTGCTGGACCTGATCATCGACTACCTGACCTACGTGTTCATCCCGGCCTTCGCGCTGTTCAAATCCGATCTGCTGCCGGGCTGGACGGGATGGGTGGCGATCATCATCATCACCTATGCCAGCGCCCTGTATTTTGCAGATACGGATATGAAAACAAAGGACAATTCCTTTTCCGGTTTTCCCGGCTGCTGGCAGATGGCGGTGCTGGTGATGTTCGCCGTGCAGCCGCCGATCTGGCTGATCCTGCTGTTGACCACGGTTCTGTCGGTGGCGATGTTCCTGCCGCTGAAATTCATTCACCCGGTGCGCACCAAACGCTGGCGGGCCTTGTCGCTGCCGATGGCGTTTGCCTGGACGTTTTTCGCCGGGTGGGCCGCCTGGGTGGATTTCCATCCCGAAAGCTGGGCGCATTGGGGGCTGGTGCTGACGACGCTCTACCTGCTCTTCGCGGGCATCGCGCAGCAGTTGATCCCGCGGCGTGCGGGGGTCTGAGTTTCTTACAAATCGTCACTTTCGGGGGCCGGTTTTGTCACGAACACCGGGCCGTGGCGCGGCGTTTGGTACAAAACCCCGCCGCCGCCCGGCCCCCGGATCAGCGCATGAGCACCACCGGCACCTTGCAGGAGCGGATCATCTCGGTCGTGGTCGATCCGATCAGCAGCGAGCGCACCCGGCTGTGACCATAGGCGCCCATCACCAGCAGGTCGTAACCTTCCCCCTCGGTCATGGCGCCCAGCACCTTTTCGGGCTCGCCGCTGCGGATCTGGGTGTCGGCCTCGAAGCCGCCGGCGCGCAGGGTGGCCGCGGCATCCTCCAGCGCCTTTGACACCCCCTCGGTTTCGGCCCCGGCAAAGACCAGCGTGACCTGAAGCCCGGCAAAGAGCGGGCTGCGCGCGATGTAGTCCACCGCCTTGAGCGACGAGTCGCCCCCGTCGAAGGCCACCAACACCTTGCGCGGCTCGCGGAAGGCGCGGTTGGCGACGAAGACGGGCTTGTGGCTGGCGCGCACGATCCGTTCGAGGTTGGAGCCGAGATGCTCGGAGGCCAGCCCCGCCGCTTCGCCGCGCTTGCCGATCACGATCAGGTCGCCGCTGTCTTCCTTGGCGGTGATCGTCTCGACCAGATCGCCCTGCCGCAGGCGGGTTTCGACCTCGACCGCGCCGTCGCCCTGGATGATCGTCTTGGCATCCTCGAGGATGGCGCGGCCATGATCCTGCGCGAGCCGGGCGCGTTGGGCGTCAAGCTCGGACAGTTGTTCCAGAAGCGCCGAGCGCGCGCCGAGGCGAATGGCGCCGGACAGATCCTGCTTGCCCGACACGTCGCGGCGGCCGAGGACGTGGTAGATCTTGACCTTGGCTTCCATCCGCTTGGCGATCCAGGCGGCGTGGTGGCAGACGCTTTCGGAATAGGCCGAGCCGTCAACCAGCGCGATCAGGGTGTGGGTGGTCATGGTCGGTCCTTTCCTAGTGGCCCAGCAGCTTGTCCATCGCGCCGGGCTTGTCGTGGATGGCAAGCTGATCGACGATGGTCTCGGACGCCTCGTTCATGCCGATGATCTCGACATCGGCGCCTTCGCGACGGAACTTGAGCACAGCCATGTCCACCGCCGCAACCGAGGAAATATCCCAGATATGCGCTTGGCTCACGTCAATGGTGACTTTCGCGGGCGCCTCCTTGAAGTCGAAGGCCTGCATGAAGTCCTCGGCGGAGGCGAAGAACAATTGCCCCTCGACATGGTAGGTGCGGTGCGTGCCGTCCGGCGTGATGGACGAGCGGACACGGAAAAGCTGCGCGATCTTCCAGGCGAAGAAGAGGCCCGACAGCAGCACGCCCACCAGCACGCCGATGGCGAGGTTGTGGGTATAGACCACGAACACCACCGTCGCCAGCATCACGATCGAGGACGAGCGGGGATGGTCGCGCAGGTTCTTGATCGAGGACCACGAAAACGTGCCGATCGACACCATGATCATGATCGCGACCAGCGCGGCCATCGGGATGATCGCCACGATGTCGCCCAGCACCACGCAGAGGATCAGCAGGAAGATCCCGGCCACGAAGGTCGAGAGCCGCCCGCGCCCGCCGGATTTCACGTTGATGATCGACTGGCCGATCATGGCGCAGCCCGCCATGCCGCCGATGAAGCCGGTGGCGGTGTTGGCAAGGCCCTGCCCGATGCATTCCTGGTTGCGGTCGCTGCCGGTGTCGGTGAGGTCATCGACGATCTGCTGGGTCATCAGGCTTTCCAGAAGCCCCACGACGGCCACGGCCAGCGCGTAGGGGAAGATGATCTGCAGCGTCTCGAAGGTCAGCGGGATGTCGGGGACCAGGAACACGGGCAGCGTGTCGGGCAGCTGGCCCATGTCGCCCACGGTGCGCACGTCCCAGCCCATCGCCACGGTGAGCGCGGTCAGCACCACGATCGTGACCAGCGGCGAGGGGATCGCCGTGGTCAGGCGCGGAAAGAGGTAGATGATCGCCAGGCCGCCCGCGACCAGCGCATAGGTGAGCGGCGGCACGCGGGAGGGGTCGAGCTCGGGCAGTTGGGCCATGAAGATCAGGATCGCCAGCGCGTTGACGAAGCCGGTCATCACCGAGCGCGACACGAAGCGCATCACGTAGCCCAGTTTCAGAAAGCCCGCGCCGATCTGCATGAGACCCGCCAGAACGGTCGTGGCCAGCAGGTATTCCAGCCCGTGATCGCGCACCAGCGTCACCATCAGCACGGCGGTCGCGGCGGTGGCCGCCGAGATCATGCCCGGCCGCCCGCCGGTGATCGCGGTGATGACGGCGATCGAGAACGACGCGTAAAGCCCGACCTTGGGATCGACGCCGGCGATGATGGAAAAGGCGATCGCCTCGGGGATCAGGGCCAGCGCCACGACCAGTCCCGACAGCAGGTCGCCACGGATGTTGCCGGTCCATTGGCGGCGGTATTCGGAAAGAGACATCATGACATTCGCGTTTCCTTGGGCCGCCCCGGCGGACTGGGGGGACTTGGCTGGGCCTGGGGGTCGGTCTGATTTTTCGGTGGATCGGCAGCCGGGCGCTGCCGCCGGGGCGCGGCCCGGTTCCGTATTCGCTGCGGCGCGGCATAGCGCAGCGTGCGCCCAAGCGCAACCGGCAGCGCCGGGGTGCTGCGTGCGGGGCCTATTCGGTGTCGAGCAGCACCGCCTCGACCCGGCGGTTGGCCTCGCGGCCCGACTGCGTCCGGTTGGCGGCGATCGGGGCGAGGTAGCCCACGCCCTGCGCCTCGAGCTGGGTACGGTCCACGCCGTAGCGCCCCACCAGCCGTTCCAGCACCGAGGCGGCGCGGCGTTGGGCCAGCGCCATGTTGGCATCCAGCGCGCCGACGGAATCGGTGTGGCCGACCAGCGCGACGCGGCGGGCCGCGTCGGCGGAAAGGAAGTTGGCCAGCGCCTCGAGCGAGGGGTATGGCCCGTCACCGAGCGAGGCGGAGCCGGTTTCGAAATCCAGATCGGACAGGATGACGTGGCCGTCCTGCAACAGCCCCTCGGCCAGCGGCTGATCCACCGCCGGTTCAGGGCGCAGGCCCACCGCGCCGTCGGTGACGTCGATCCGCGCGCCGCCGGCCTGGATGACCTGGACGTATCCAGTGGTGCCCGAGCGGCTGACGATCAGCGAGACGTATTCGCCACCCGCCTCGCCCGCCCCGCCGCGGCGGGCCGAGAGGAAGCGGAAATCGAACAGGTCCACGAACATGTCCGGCGCCGCCATGATGCGTGTGTTGAACCGGAAATCGAACCCGCCGCAGCCCTGCCCCGCGCAGTCGTAGAGAATGTTGAACCCTTCCGCGACGATCTGTTCGCGCAGGGGCGCGAAGATCTGAAGCGTGCTCATGCCCGGCGCCTCGATGCGCCAGGCCTGCTGGGTGATGCGCCCCTCGACCCGCAGGGTGCGCATGGCGCCGTCCTGGAAGGGGCCCACGGGAATGCGGTAGCTGCCGGCCTCTTCCACCAGTTCGCGGGTCAGCGCGGCGCTGCCGGGAATCGTGAGATCGAGGGCGCGCAGGGCGCCGGGCAGCAGGGCAAGGCACAGGCAGAGAATGGCGAGCACCCGGCGCATCACGGTCAGCGCGCCTGCCCGTGGTAGTCGGCGTTGGGCCGCATCCCCGTGGCGCTGGCCACGCGGTTGGTCATGTTGAAGAAGCCCGCGACATTGGCGATGTCCCAGATGTCACGATCCGAGAAGCCCGCGTCGCGCAGGCCCTTGCGGTCGGCCTCGGTGATCTCGGCGCTGGCCTTGGTGATCTTCTCGGCAAAGGCCAGCATGGCGGTCTGGCGCGCGTCGAGCGGCGCGACGCGCCAGTTCATGACCATCGCCTCGCCCAGTTCGGGCCGGCCCGAAAGCTGGCGGACGGCGGCGCCGTGGGCGACCTGGCAATACCAGCAGCGGTTGATCGAGCTGACCACGACGGCGATCATCTCGCGTTCCAGCTTGCTCAGGCCGCTGTCGGCCAGCATCAGGTCGTTATACATCGCCGTGAAGGCGTTGAGCTTGTCGATGTCGAAGGCGTAGGCGCGCAGCACGTTGGGCACCATGCCCAGCTTGTCCTGGCAGACATCGAAGTATTTCTGCGTCGCGTCGGGCAGCGGATCGACCATCGGCAGGTCGAGCGCGGTGGGTTGGTCGGTGTCGCTCATGCGGCCCTCTCCTCCTCGGGCTTGATACGGTAGTGATACTGTCCCACACAGGCCATCCCGAGGGAAGCGTAGAGCGCGTTGGCCCCGGTATTGGCGCGGGTGCAGACCGCCGCGACCCGGTCGGCGCCGTTGGCCTGCGCCCAGATCGCGGCCTGCGCCACGGCGTTGCGGCCCATGCCCCGGCGGCGGCAGGGCGCGCGGACCTCGAGCGCGTGGATCATCGCGATACCGTCGTGGATCGCGCAGAAGGCGGTGGCGGCGGCGCGCTGGCCGTCGCGCAGCAGGATCGCCGTCTTGGGAAAGCTGGCGCGGCGCATCACCTCGATCCGGGCCGGGCCGATGCCGCCCTCGGCCCAGATGTCGAGCTGGATCGCCAGCGGCTCCCACAGGGCGAAGGCGGTGGCCTGCGGCGGGGCGACGGCCAGCGGCGCGGCGGCGCCGGCATAGATGTTGACCGGGTCGATCACCTGATAGCCATACCCTTCGAGCAGGGCGTCGAGCGCCGACTCGCCCGCGCGGATCATGAACAGCGGCGTCTGGCCGAGCGCCTGCATCGCGTCCTCGGCCACGGGCAGATCGGCGGCGGTGACGGGCTGCCGGGCGGTGGCGGCGGACACGCGCTTGCCCCCACCCTGCCCGTCGCGGATCGTCCAGGGGCCGTGCGGCATCGCCTCGGCGGCGGGCCAGGTCGCCTCGATCACCGCGTAGAGCCGTTCGGGCGTCATCCGGGGAACATGGCGTTGAGTTCGGCCATCGCGGCATCGAGCCGGGCGCCGTCCTGCCCGCGCACCACCACCTGCGCGCCGAACACCCCGTCGCGCACGAAGGGGTAGGAGCCGAAGGACAGATCGGGGTAGCGACCGGCCAGATCGCCGAGGGGACCGGCGATGTCGCCCTCGCCGCGGAAGATCTGCATGGATTGCGACAGCACCGGCGCACCGCCCGTCAGCGTGGGCAGGATGCTGGCCAGCATGGCATTGAAGATCGAGGGCACACCCGCCATGACATGCACGTTTTCCAGCGTGAAGCCGGGGGCGGCGCTGATCGGGTTGTCGATCAGCGTGGCGCCTTCGGGGATGCGGGCCATGCGCAGGCGGGCGGCGTTCAACTCCTGCCCCTGCCGGTCGTAATGGGCCTGGAGCACGGCGCGGGCATCCTCGCGCACATCGATCGGTACGCCGAAGGCGCGGGCCACGTTCTCGGCGGTGATGTCGTCGTGCGTCGGGCCGATGCCGCCGGAGGTGAACAGGTGGTCATGGGCCCCGGCCAGCGCCTTGACCGCAGCGGTGATCGCGTCGGCATCGTCCGGCACCACGCGCACTTCGCGCAGGTCGATGCCCACATCGGTCAGTTCCTTGGCCAGGTGGTGCATGTTGGCGTCGCGCGTCCGGCCCGAGAGGATTTCGTCTCCGATGACCAGCATGGCGGCGGTGGGGTTGGGCATGGGGGCGCTCCTTGCGAGGGGTTCGGGATCGGTATAGGCGTGTCGCCATGCGCTTTCAAACCCCTCTTGAGCCGGCCGTGCTGATCCGGCGCTACAAACGGTTCCTGGCCGATATCCGGCTGGAGGACGGGCGCGAGGTGACGGCGCATTGCGCCAATCCCGGCTCGATGATGGGGCTGGCCGAGCCCGGCACCCGCATCTGGGTGGAGCCGAACGACGACCCGAAAAAGAAGCTGAAATACGGCTGGCGGCTGGTCGATCACGGCAACGGGCATTTCACGGGGGTGGACACCTCGGTGCCGAACCGGGCGCTGCGCGCGGCGCTGGAGGCGGGCGCGATCCCCGAGCTTGCGGGCTATGCGCAGGTGCGGCCGGAGGTCAAATACGGGCAAGGCAGCCGGATCGATTTCCTGTTGCAGGGGTCCGGGCGCCCCGATGCCTATGTCGAGGTGAAATCGGTGACGCTGATGCGCGCGCCCTACGTGGCCGAGTTTCCCGACGCGGTGACCGCGCGGGGCGCGAAACACCTGGGCGAATTGTCCGACATGGCGCGGGCCGGGCACCGGGCGGTCATGTTCTACCTGATCCAGCGGACCGATGCGCAAGGGTTCCGGCTGGCCGAGGACATCGACCCGGCCTATGCCGCCGCCTTCGCGGCGGCGCGGGCGGCGGGCGTCGAGGTGCTGGCCTATGACACGGCGATCAGCCCCGAGGGGGTCGAACTGGGCGGGCCGGTCGCCCTTGGCTGACGCCGGACCGGCCTGCCCGTGACCCGAGCGCGGTCAGCAGGCGATCAATCCGCGCCGCGCACCGGGATCGTGGCATCCGGGCCGGGCTTGAACACCTTCTGGATGAAGTAGAGCGCGACCGCCGCGCTGAGCCCGATCAGGTCGGAGACAAGCCCGCCCTCGATCATGAAGAGCGCGGCTGCAAGGACGGCGGCGCGGATAAACCAAGCCGAGCGCCCGCCCATGAACCAGCCCTGGACGCCCGCCGACAGGAGGAAGACGCCGAACGTCGCGGTGAGCGCCGCGCGGGTGACCTCGAGCCAGCCGCCGTCCATCAGGAGAGCGCCGTTGTAGAAGAACATGAACGGCACGATGAACGCGGCGATCCCGATCTTGAAGGACGCCATCGAGGTTTCCATCGCGTTCGCCCCCGAGATGCCCGCCGCCGCATAGCTGGCCAGCGCCA
>JAASSQ010000310.1 GCA_021767845.1 Roseovarius sp.
ACCTCGAACGGCGCGGGCGGGGCGATTTGCGCCGTCATCAGGAAGAACACCAGCAGCAGGAACACCACGTTGATCATCGGCACGATGCTTTCGGGCGGCTTGCGGCGCGGCGGGTCCGGGAACTGCATCGGCTCACTCCACCAGCACGAGCGCGCGCAGCCCGGCCGCGCGCAGCCGCTGCATCACATCGACCACGCGCTGCAGGTCGGCCCCGTCACGCGCGCGCAGCACCACCGTGTCCGTGGGCGCCCGCGTCAACGCCAGCACCTTCGCGGCAAGGGCGTCAGGGTCCACCGCCTGCCCGTTCAGCCGCACCGCATCCGGCAGGATGTCAACCAGGCGCGGCGGCCCGGAATAGGCCGCGCCCTGCGCCGCTCCGGCGGCGTTCAGCGGCAGATGCGTGTCCACCCCGAAGCGCGAGGCCAGCATGAAGAACACCAGCAGCAGGAACACCACGTCGATCATCGGCGTCAGGCTGGGCCGGCGGCGCGGCCTTGGCGTGTCGAAGCTGAACCTCTCACTCGGCGGCATGGGCGATGTCGCCTTCGTCCGCCGCCCGCGCCAGCGGGCGCAGGAAGATGCGGGTCGCGGCATCTTCCATCTCCAGCCGCAGCCGGTCCACCACGCTTTCGAACCACGTCAGCGCCATGGCCGCCGGGATCGCCACGCCCATGCCCGCGGCGGTGGTCAGAAGCGCCTCCCAGATGCCGCCCGCAAGCGTCGCCGGATCGGCGCGGCTGCCCGCCTCCTGCAGCGCCTGGAAGGCCGCGATCATGCCCAGAACCGTACCCAGAAGCCCCAGAAGCGGCGCGATCGTCGCGATAAGCTCCAGCGGCCGCAGCCCGACACGCGCCTGCGCGATCAGGTTGCGCGCCACCCGGCCGGTCTCCTCGCGCGCGGCTTCGTCGGTCAGCGACGCGTCGCCCCGCGCTTCCATCGCCGCCGCGATCAGCACCGCGCGGCAGCTGCGCCGCCCGCGCACCCGCGCCAACGCCTCGGCCTCGCGCCCGTCGGACCACAGCGCCACCGCCGCCCGCGCATGCCCGCCCCCGGACCACGCGCCCAGCACCAAGAGCCGCCACGCCTTCCACAGGATCAGGGCCAGCCCCACGACCGACAACGCCGAAATCGCCCAGATCGCCGGACCGCCAAGGCGGATGAAGGCAACGACTCCTTCAAGCCCCGTCGCGGCCCCCTCCGCCACCGGACCCGCCCCCGCGCCCTGCGCGGAGACGGGCGCCCCAAAGGCAAGGACGCTTGCCAGGGTGACCCCGATGACAGCCAGCGGCATCCGCCGGCACCGCTCAGAACTTCGCATCGAGCGCGACATAGAAGGTCCGTCCCGGTTCGTTCACCTGCGTCACGGTCGGGTCGAACAGGTTCGCCCGGCTCAGGTGGTTGGCATAGGTTTCGTCGGTGACGTTGTTCATGCCGGCAAGGATCGTGGCATTGCCGGTCAGGTCGTAGCTGCCGAACAGGTCCAGCGTCGCATAGCCCGAGGTCGTGCCGGGATCGCGGGCGGGGTCGATGCGGTCCTGTTCGGCGGCCCAGTTCACCCGTGCCCCGGCCTGCCAGCCATCGCGCCCATAGGCGACCGAGACCTGCCCGTGCAGCGGCGGGATCTGCGCGATCGCGCGGTTGTCGGTGGTGTTCTCGCCATAGGTATAGGTCGCGTCGCCCCAGACCTCCCAGCCGTTCTGCGCCCACCCGGCGGCCAGCTCGATCCCGGCCAGCTCGGCGCTGACATTGCGATAGGTGGTCACCCCCGCGACCGAGAACTGGTCGCGCAGGATATAGTCATCCACCCAGTCGGCATGGGCGTTGGCGTCCAGATACCACGCGCCCCGGTCCAGCGAGACACCGATATCAAGCTGGTGGTGCGTCTCGGGGTCGATATCGGGATTGCCGACCCAGGTGCCCCGCGCGATCGCCCGCTCGGTGGCATCCGCGGTGCGCACCGACCGCGACAGGCCGGCAAAGACCGTCGTGCCGGGGCTCAGCTCATGCTCGACACGCAGCAGCCCGCCGAAATTGTGCTCTTCGCGCGAGGCGTTGAAATCCGTGCCGTATTGCGCGGTGTAGAGCATGTTTGGCGTCATCCCGGTCGATGTCGGCAACGCCGCCGCCCCGGCCGATGCGCGCACATGATCATAGCGCAGGCCAAGCGTCAGCGCCGTGGCGTCGGACAGGTCGGTCTCGGATTCGAAATACAGCCCCGTCTGCGCGATCTCCACGTCCGGCCAGATGCGGAACATCAGGCGCGAGGGGTCTTCCAGTTCCAGCAGCGGGATCAGCGGCGGAGGCCCGCCAAAGGCCAGCGCCTCGCGGGTGTTGGACTGGTGGTCCACGCCCAGCTTGGCCTCGGTCGCGCCAAAGCTCAGATGCGCCTCCAATTTGCCACCCACCGTGTCCGAGGTGGCCGGGGTGCGCATTGCCGGGCGGCCCACCACGCGCGGGCGCAGCGAGTAGTTGTCCATCACGTGATCGACCTCGCTTTGGTAAAGCGTACCCTCGATTCGCGTCAGCGCCCCCATGTCCACGTCCACGCCGCCGCGCAGGCGGAAGGTGACGGTTTCATCGAACGGGCTGTCCATGCCCGCGCCGGGATAAAGCGCATCCTCGGCCTTGGCGAATTCGGCGTCAAAGGCCAGTTCCACGCCGTCCTTGGCATAGCCCAGGGTCACGCCGCCGCTGTGCTGGCTGAAGGCGCTGCGCACCGTCTGGCCCGCGCCGTCGGTGTAGTTCCCGACCGATTTCGACGCGCCTGCCACCTCGGCATAGAAACCGTGGCCAAGGTCGATGGTCATCTCGGCGGCCACGTCCTGCCCCCGGCCATTGCTGGATGCACCGGCCCTCACGCTGCCGCTGACGGGCGCCTGCGCGCCCGGCTCGGGGGCGTCGCGTTCAAGGATCACGCTGCCGCCCGATCCGCCCGGCCCGTGGGTGACGCTGGCATAGCCTTTCTCGACCACCACGCGGTCGGCGCGGTTGAAGGCCGCCATCGCGGTCGGCGGGTCCATGCGGTTGGGGCAGGCCCCGTAGGTGAACGAGCCCGCGTCGATGATGTTGAGCTGGTTCTGTTGCTGGCCCCGGATCACCAGTTCCAGCCCATGTCCGCCCATGCGCCCCGAGGTCACGCCCGGCACGGCGCGCAGCGCCTCGCCGCCGTCCTGCGCGGGGCTGCGTTTCAGGTCCGCGGGCGCGACGATGGTGGACATCGGCCCATCGGCGATCGTCACGCCCTGGACCACGATGGGATCGAG
>JAASSQ010000062.1 GCA_021767845.1 Roseovarius sp.
GAACAGGACGCGGGCAAGTCGATCCATGACATGGACCCGGCCATGTCCTTCGTCGATCTCAACCGCACCGGCGTCGCGCTGATGGAGATCGTCTCCCGCCCCGACATCCGCGGCCCCGAAGAGGCCGCCGCCTATGTCACCAAGCTGCGCCAGATCCTGCGCTACCTGGGCACCTGCGACGGCAACATGCAGAACGGCAACCTGCGCGCCGATGTGAACGTCTCGGTCTGCCGCCCCGGCGATTACGAGAAATACATGGAAAGCCAGGATTTCTCGCATCTCGGGACCCGCTGCGAGATCAAGAACATGAACTCCATGCGCTTCATCCAGGCCGCCATCGACTACGAGGCGCGCCGCCAGATCCAGATCCTGGAATCGGGTGGCGAGGTGGTGCAGGAAACCCGCCTCTACGACCCCGACAAGGGCGAAACCCGCTCCATGCGCTCCAAGGAAGAGGCGCATGATTACCGCTATTTCCCAGATCCCGACCTTCTGCCGCTGGAGATCGAACAGGGCTGGGTCGATGACATCGCCGCCTCGCTGCCGGAACTGCCCGACGAGAAGAAAGCCCGCTTCGTCACCGAATACGGCGTCACCGAATACGACGCCAGCGTGCTGACGGCGGATGTGGACCTTGCCGCCTATTTCGAGGAGTCGGTTGCCGGCGGCGACGGCAAGCGCACCGCGAACTGGATCATCAACGAGGTTCTGGGCCGCGCCAACAAGGCCGAGGTCGCCCCCCGCGACATCGCCGCCCCCGAGGTGAACGCCGCGATCCTGTCGATGGTCGCCAGGGACGAGATCTCGACCAAGATCGCCAAGGACGTGCTGGAAAAGCATATCGAGTCCGGCCGCCCCCCCGAAGAGATCGTCGAGGCCGAGGGCCTCAAGCAAGTCACCGACACCGGCGCGATCGAAGCGGCCGTGGACCAGATCATCGCCGACAACCCCGCGCAGGTCGAAAAGGCGCAGACCAATCCCAAGCTGGCGGGCTGGTTCGTGGGCCAGGTGATGAAGGCCACGGGCGGCAAGGCCAACCCCAAGGCCGTGAACGAGATCGTGCAGCAGAAACTGGGGCTCTGACGCCCCGGCCACGGCCTCTGCCCCGCTCTCAGCCTTTTTGCCGCAGCCCGATCCGCGCACCCACGCCCTCGGGGCGGGGCAGCGCGGCATGGGCCTTTTGCATGGCCGCGACGCGGCCCAGTATGTCGTCGGGCATCGGCACGACCTTGGGGCCCGACAGGTCCACATGCAGGGTCATGCCCTCGCCCGTGGCGGCCAGCCAGCCATCCTCGTGATAAAGCTCCTGGAAGCTGTGGAACCGTTTTTCGTCATGCGCGATCAGCCAGAAGGACGACCGCACCCTGTCGCCCAGCTTCAGTTCCCGCAGGTAGCGCACGTGGAATTCGGCGGAAAAGGTGGTGTGATTGCAGCGCGCCACGTAATCGGGGCCGAACCCGAAGGTCTCGAACGCCTCGTCGGCGGCCCGGTCGAACAGCACCGTGTAATAGCCCATGTTGAGATGGTTGTTGAAGTCGATCCAGCCTGTCTCGATCTCCAGAAAGGACGACATGAATGGGGCTGCATCGGGCATCTTCGCACCTCGGCTGGCTGACACACCCGCCGGTTTATGCCGTCAGTCCGGCCCGCTGCCAAGCCGTCTTGCACGAAAAACCACGGCCCGTCCCCCGCCGGGGCCGCTGCGTTCCGCTTCCCCCCTCGCGCGCCGCGCGCTAGGGTGTGGTCCGCGCGGCAGCGATCGCAACCACAACCGGGATGGCCACATGACCAACAAGCTCGACACCCAGGCGACCATCGTGGCCGGCCACCCCGTCGGCGCCACCGTGCAGATCGTGGTGGACACCCTGTTCGCGCGCATCAAGTCCGAGGAATATCCCACCGACACGCGGCTGCCCTCGGAACGGACGCTGGCCTCGGAACTCGGCGTGGCGCGCAACACCGTGCGCGAGGCGCTGGACGTGCTGGAATCGCAGAACGTGATCCGCCGCCGCCCCGGCTCGGGCAGTTTCGTCACCTACCGCTCCACCACCCCCACCGTTCGCGGCAGCGATTCGGTGGCCGATGAAACCAGCCCGCTGGATCACCTCGTGGTGCGGGGCATCCTCGAACCGGAAATGGTCCGGCTGGCCGTGGTCAACATGACCCCCCGCCAGATCACCGAACTGTCGCAGACCCTGTCCGAGATCGAAGGGATCACCACCGATGTCGATGCCTTCATCGACCACGAGGAAAAGCTCTATACCCAGATCGCCCAAGGCACCGGCAACCCGCTGCTGGCATCGTGCTACCGGCTGACCATCGAAACCTACCGCCAGAGCTTCCGCACCAAGCTGCGCCGCCGCAACCTCACGCCCAAGCGGATCCAGGATTACCAGAAACGCTACAACACGCTGTTCAACGCCATCGCCTCGCGCGACGTGGCCTCGGCGGTGGAATTCATCAAGCTGCACCTCGTGGAGGAACAGAAACTGCTGCTGCAGGAATTCTGACGCCGCGCGGGCCTACGGGCTGCGCGCCTGCAATTCGGCGCGTCCGCCCGCACCGCGCTCCAGCCGCTGGTCCCACATCTGGCCCAGGTCGGCCATCTCGCGGCGCAGCAGGCCGGAATGCGCGCTCAACCAGTCCGGCACCGATCCGAACTCGACGATCCGCGCCTTGCCCTCCTGCACCGTGACCACCGGCCAGTCGCCCACCAGCGCATTGTCGATGCCGAAGAGCTCCGCGCCCCACCACTCGGCCGGCCCGAAGGCGTGGGTGACATGGCCCAGCTGTTTCATCGCCGCCAGCACCGAGACGGGGCTGACCGTCCCCGCCTTTTCCACCGCCGCGTGCCAGATGTCGAGGATCGCCGCGAATTCCCAGCTGACCGCGCTCCAGCGTCCGGGGTAGCGGGCGTTGTATTCCTCGTAGAAGACGTTTGGCTGGTTGAAGAAAAACGCCTTTTCGCGCAGGGCCGGGTCATCGAAATCGGGAAACTGGAACAACGTCCCTTCCATGAACGCCGTGCTGGTCCGCGCGACAAGCCGCTCGTAATGATCCAGCGTGCAGGACACGATCTGCCCGTCATAGCCCTGCGCATGGGCATATTCCGTCATTGCGTGCACCATCGGCGTGTAGCTGGTGCACCAGCACAGGATGTCGGGGTTTTCCTCCAGCATCGGCTGCACGATCGCCGCCGCATCGGTCATTCCGGGATCGTATTGCACCTCCTTGGCCACGCCGATCCCGGCGACCTTGAACGCCGCGCGATAGGTGGCCAGCGACGGCAGGCCCAGCGCGTCGCGCTGGCTGCACATCGCGACGGTTTTCAGATCGGGCCGCGCCCGCGCCAGCCACTCCACCCCGGTCACGACGAAGACGGGGTGCACCTCGGATGGCGCGATCAGGTACGGGGTGTCGGGGCTCAGGTCGCTGGGCAGCAGGGTCGAGGTCAGGATTCGCCGCTCCATCAGGTAATCGGCCACCGGCGTGAAGGTATCGCCCCCCAGCATCATCAGCAGCTTCACGTCATGATCCTGCACCAGCCGCATCGCGCCCTCCAGCGCCGCATGCGTGCCATAGCCGCAATCCTGCGCGTGAATGCGGATCGGATACCGCCGCCCCCCGATCAGCAGCCCGCCCGCGTCGTTCAGCCAGTTTTCCCAGATGCGGCAGCCATGCAGACCCGGCAGCCCCCAGGATTCGACCGGCCCGCTGAGCGGCGCGAGAAAGCCGATATTGACCGTGCTGGCCATCCCGACCTGCAATCGCGGCAACGCGCCGCTGATCGCCAGACGATGTGCAAAGCTCGAAGACTCCATCGTTTTCCTCACCGCGTACCGCCCAAGGGTCGCCCGACGATAGCATCAAAAACCCGCCCGAACAGGTTTGTTATTGACATATTGGTTCACGTTTTGGCTTACTGAAATGAACCAAAAGGACCAAATCGGAAAACTGGTCCATACCAATCAGGGAGACTGTGCACATGGCAAGGAAACGCATCGGGATCATCGGGGCCGGGCCATCGGGGCTGGCGCAGTTGCGCGCCTTCCAATCCGCCGCCGCCACGGGCGCGGACATCCCCGACATCGTCTGCTACGAGGCGCAATCCGACTGGGGGGGCCTGTGGAACTACACCTGGCGCACCGGCGTCGATGACAGCGGCTTTCCCTGCCACGGCTCGATGTATCGCTACCTGTGGTCGAACGGCCCCAAGGAGGGGCTGGAATTCGCCGATTACACCTTCGACGAACATTTCGGCAAGGAAATCGCCAGCTACCCGCCCCGCGAGGTGCTGTTCGACTATATCAAGGGCCGGGTCGAAAAGGCCGATGTGCGCGGCTGGATACGCTTCAACAATTACGTCCGCGATGTCAGCTTCGACGACGCCGCCGGCCTCTTTACCGTCACCGCCCGCGACACGGTGAAGGACACCGAAACCGTCGAGACCTTCGATCACGTGATCGTCGCCTCGGGGCATTTCTCCACGCCCAACGTGCCCTACTACCCGGGCTTCGAATCCTATAACGGCCGCATCCTGCATGCACATGACTTCCGCGACGCGCGCGAGTTCCAGGGCAAGGACATCCTCATCATGGGCTCGTCCTACTCGGCCGAGGATATCGGCTCGCAATGCTGGAAATACGGCTGCCGCTCGATCATCTCGTCGCATCGGTCCGGGCCGATGGGCTATGACTGGCCCGACAACTGGGACGAGGCCCCGGCCCTCGACCGGGTCGAAGGCAAGACCGCCCATTTCGTCGATGGCACCAGCCGCGAGGTGGACGCGATCATCCTGTGCACCGGCTACAAGCACCACTTCCCCTTCCTGCCCGACGACCTGCGCCTCAAGACGGACAACCGGCTGGCAGCCACCGATCTCTACAAGGGCGTGGTGTTCGTGCCCAACCCGAGGCTCTTCTACCTCGGGATGCAGGACCAGTGGTTCACCTTCAACATGTTCGACGCGCAGGCGTGGTGGGTGCGCGACTGCATCATGGGCAAGATCGCCCTGCCCGACGCCGCCACGATGGAGGCCGACTGGAAACAGCGCCAGGCCGACGAGGACGCGCTCGAGGATGACTACGCCTGCATCAAGTACCAGGGCGACTATGTCGAGGAACTGATCGCCGAAACCGATTACCCCTCCTTCGACGTGGGCGCGGCCTGCCAGGCCTTCTACGAGTGGAAGAAGCACAAGAAGAAGGACATCATGGCCTTCCGCAACTACGGCTATGTCTCGCCCATGACGGGCAAGAAGGCGCCACCGCACCACACGCCCTGGGTCGATGCGCTGGATGACAGCCTCGAATCCTACCTGCAGACCGAGAAACAGGCGCAATCCGCCTGACCTGCCGCCCCGGCCCCGCATCCCCTCAACGGGCCGGGGCGGCCCCATTCCAACCGCGCGAACAGATCATGGCCATCACCCCCCTTTTCGAAACGCCCTACGAACGCTCGGGCGTGCTGCTGCCCGGCCTTCCCGTGCTGGACCCGGGCGTGGAACGCCACCCCGTGCCGCCCGGCGGCTCGCGCGCCCTGCCCATCGAGGCGGGCGACGAGATCACCGTGCTCGACCCCGAGGGGCTGCAGGCGGGCGAGCTTGTGATGTTCGGCCCCGACGGGCGGTCGGATGCCGGGATGCTGGGCGCCGCGGGCGCGGGCCGCCCCGAGGGCGTGATCTCGGTGCTCGACAACGGCTCGCCCTCGGGGACACGGGTGGCCCGCGCGCTGGACGCCGCCGGGTTCGACCTCGGCCGCGCCGATGCCGTGCGCGTCTTCCACGACGGCTCGCGCCCCGGCGACATGGCGACCTTCCACGCCACCTGCGACGGTCTGCTGATCGTGGCCGCCCCAGGCGGGCCGATGCGGCCCGACGCGCAGGACACGCCAACCGAGCTGATCCTCTACATCCGCCGCGCCAACCGGCGCAACGCCAAGGGCGGGTTGCAGCCGCCCGACCCGCTGGCCGACCCGATCCACGACATCAACATCCAGCCCGGCGAGGCCCGCAGCTACGAGGTCCGCAAGGGCCAGTTCATCCAGATCCTCGACGTTCAGGGCCGCGAATGCTCGGATTTCCAGGCCTTCTCGATGCGGGCGCTCGACAAGGGGATCGAACGCGACATCGACCCCACCACGACCCGCACGCTGATGGGGTCGCTCTATCCGCAACCCGGCATCTTCTCGAAATACTGGAGCGTGGACCAGGAACCGCTGGTCGAGATCGTGCAGGACACCTGCGGCCGGCACGACACCTTCGGGCTGGCCTGCACCGCGCGCTATTACGAGGAACTGGGCTATCCCGGCCATGTGAACTGTTCCGACAACATCAATGCCGACATGGCGCAATACGGCATCCGCCCGCGCGCCGGCTGGCCCGCGATCAACTTCTTCTTCAACACCATGCTGGACGAGACCAACGCCATCGGCATGGACGATCCGTGGTCGCGGCCGGGCGATTACGTCCTGCTGCGCGCGCTGACCGATCTGGTCTGCGTGTCCACCGCCTGCCCCTGCGACGTGGACCCCGCCAATGGCTGGAACCCCACCGACATCCAGGTGCGCAGCTACGACGCGACCCAATCCTTCAGCCGGTCCATCGGCTATCGCAAATCGGCGGAGGCCCAAGTGCAGGACACCAAGGAAACCGGGTTTCATTCCCGCTTCGCACAGCACACGCGCAATTTCATCGAATACAACGGCTACTGGCTGGCCTCGGACATGACCGGCCACGGCGCGCTGGCCGAATACTGGGCCTGCCGCGAGAAGGCCGCCATCATGGACCTGTCCCCCTTGCGCAAATACGAGGTGACCGGCCCCGACGCCGAGGCGCTGATGCAGCTTTGCGTGACCCGCAACATGAAAAAGCTGGCGGTGGGCCAGGTGGTCTATACCGCCATGTGCTACGACCACGGCGGCATGATCGACGACGGCACCGTGTTCCGGCTGGGCCAGGACAATTTCCGCTGGATCGGCGGCAACGACACCTCGGGCCTGTGGCTGCGCCAGCAGGCCGAGGACCGCGGGCTGAACGCCTGGGTGCGCGACTCGACCGATCAATTGCACAACGTCGCCGTGCAAGGCCCGCTCAGCCGCGAGATTCTCTCGGCGATTACCTGGACCCCGCCGACCCAGCCCACCGTGGACGAACTGGGCTGGTTCCGCTTCACCATCGCCCGGATCGGGGATTATGACGGCATTCCGCTGGTCATCAGCCGGACGGGCTATTCGGGCGAACTGGGATACGAGGTCTTCTGCCACCCCAAGCACGCCCCCGACGTGTTCGACGCGATCTGGGCCGAAGGCGCGCCCAAGGGGATGCTGCCCTTGGGGCTCGAGGCGCTCGACATGCTGCGCATCGAATCCGGGCTGATCTTTGCCGGGGCCGAATTCTGCGACCGCACCGACCCGTTCGAGGCCGGCATCGGCTTTGCCGTGCCGCTCAAGACGCAGGAGGACGATTTCATCGGCCGCGCCGCGCTGGAGGACCGCAAGGCGCATCCGCACCGCAAGCTGGTGGGTCTCGAGATCGATAGCGGCATCGTGCCCGCGAGCGGCGATTGCGTGCGCCTCGGCAAGGCCCAGATCGGCGAGATCACCTCGGCCATGCGCTCGCCGATCCTGGGCAAGACCATCGCGCTGGCGCGGCTCGACCTGCCGCATACCGAGCCGGGCACCGCGGTCGAGGTGGGCCAATTGGACGGCCAGCAGAAACGCCTCAAGGCCAGCATCGTGCCCTTCCCGCATTTCGACCCGACGAAAGAGCGGGTGAAGGGCAATTACGGCTGACGGCCGGACAGGCCGGGGGCGCTGCCCCAGCCGTTGGGTTTATCGGGCTAACCTGCAGATAGTAGACAGAGGATGACGTTGATTTGCGGGGCCGGCGTCTATTTCACACGCCTATGCTGCAGAAAAGATTTTTTCTTATCCACAGGCCATCAAACTATTGAACCACAACGGAATATTGTCAAAAAAGGGGTACCTGCGTAAGGTGAACAGATCATGAACACTTGAAATCGCAGGGAATTCTCTGGATTCCGAGCCCATCGACGTAGGGCTTAGCGTAGGAATGGCGGTGCCTTTAACAATGAATGCTCCAAAAGGACTCCGAGCTCCGCCTCCCTACAGTGGCTTGCAGGTCAACTTTTGCCGGAACGCCACCTGCGAGAACTTCGGCGTTCCGGTAGACCCCCATGCTCCGCGCAAGAATCCAGATGATAACTATTTGATCGGAAAAAGCGGTCGGCTCGCCTTCGATGCCATCGTCAGCGAGCAGGGTGTCGAGGCTTTCGATGATTGCCTTCTCGCGATTGACGAGTTCCACCATGTGGCTGCGGCTGACGACAATCGGTTGGGAGAGATCCTGCGCCGGGTCCTGACCCGCGAGCGAGCGCATGTAATGGCGATGACCGGGTCTTACTTCCGCGGCGACAGCGTGCCGGTCCTGCGGCCAGAGGACGAGGCGAAGTTCCGGTCGATCACCTACTCGTATTACGAGCAGCTCGAGGGCTACAAACATCTCAAGTCACTGGGGATCTCCTACGCCTTCTACCGGGGTCGTTATATCTCAGCGATCAAGGATGTCCTCGACACGGATCAGAAGACCATCATTCATATTCCGCATCGCGGATCCGCCGAGGCTTTCGACGACAAGCACAACGAAGTCGGGCAGATCCTCGACGCCATCGGCGAACATGTCGGCCAGGATCCGGAAACCGGTTTCGACCTGGTGCGCCGCGCCGACGGGAAGGTCCTGAAAGTTGCCGACCTTGTCGATGACGGCGAAGGCCGGAATGCCGTGAAGGCCGCGCTCCAGCGCGAAATCACCGGCCCTGACGAGAGGCGGGACGATGTCGCGGACCGGGACAAGGTGGATATCATCATTGCCCTCGGAATGGCGAAAGAAGGCTTCGACTGGGTCTGGTGCGAGCACGCCCTGACGATCGGATACCGCAACAGCCTGACCGAGATCGTCCAGATCATCGGCCGCGCGACGCGCGATGCGCCAGGTAAGAAACACGCCCAATTCACCAACCTGGTGGCCGAGCCCGGGGTGGAGACCACAGTGGTCGCAGACGCCGTCAACGATATGCTGAAGGCGATCTCCGGGGCGCTCCTGATGGAGCAGGTGCTGGCGCCCAACTTCAAGTTCTACCGCCGTGAGGACGGCGATATCCGCGAACCCGTGCATGTCGACGACGAAGGCCGGATCAATATCGGGATCGGGGGGCTGATGGAGCCGCCGACGCCCCGGGCCCGGGCCATCGTAGAGAACGACATGCAGGATTTGGTGGCCAAGGCCTGCCAGGCGATGGACCGCCGTGTCGTCGGCGATGATGTCGCACCGGAGGTCGCGACCCAGATGGTTCTCACCGAGATCGTGGAGTCGAGCTACGAGGACCTCGATGAAGACGAGACCGAGGCGATCCGCCAGGATCTTGCGGCGCGCATGAATATCATCGGTATGGCGAAGCGCGATGCGGAGAAACCGGCCGAGGACGAAAGTTCCGACGAGGCGGGTCCGGATGGCGAGGAGAAGGAAAACCTCTCCCTGATGGAGATGGTGAAGCGTTTCGTGAATGTCCGGGAGATCGACATCGACCTGATCGACTCGATTAACCCGTTCAAGGAGGGCTTCGATGTTGCCTCGCGCGCGCTCGATACACCGCTCCTCCAGACCATACAGAACGCCATGATCGCCCAGAGGGTCCAGATGACCGAGAAAGAGGCACTGGCGCTCTGGCCCCGGATCAAGCGCTTCAGGGCGCAAGAGGGCCGGCCACCGAACCCGAACGCGGAAGACGCGCTCGAGAAGCGCTTGGCCGAGGCACACGCCTACATCCGCAACAAGAAGGCGGAGCACCTGCGCGCCCAGGCGGCAGGCGAGTAAGGGAGCCCGGGCCCGATGCAGCGATATCGCAGCCTCGAGGATATCTTCGACGAGAAGGATGATTTTGGCCTTCTCGATGTGAAGCCACGCTCATCAGCCACCGCGACGCCCGAGACACGCAACGCCGAGATCGTGGCCGAGGTCAACGATTTCTACGAGCGGCACGCGCGCCTGCCGGACGACAATAGCCTTGATCTCGAAGAGATGAAGCTGGGCACGATCTGGAACTCCATCCGGAAGAGTCCGACCGAGGCCATGATGGCCGTCGATCGGAATAGGCTTCTTGGCTATGGCCGCCCTGTCGCCGCGGACCCGGGCAACGATGCGCCGATGGAAGAGACTGCCGAGGTGGCGCGGGACTGGCGCGACGACCCGCTGGACGGGGAGATCCCAGAGAGCCTCGAAGACATTTTCGATGAGGATGAGGATGATGAAGAACTGCCTGAAGCAGCCGTCACCCTGCGACATGTGACTCCCGCAGCCGAACGCGAGCAGCCGGCCCACCGGGCCGATATGTTCCCCTGTCGCGACTTCGAGAACTTCGAGCAGGGATTCCTGGATATGCAGGAGCGCCTCGATAGCGGCGAGCGCACTGTGAGCCCGATCGAAGACCGCCAGGAGCTGCGGGTCAACGAAGGGGACTATCTCATCCACCGCGGACTTCTGGCCTATGTCGCGGAAAAGACCGAGCTCTCGCGCCGCGGCGGAAAGCCGGATCACCGCCTGCGTCTCGTCTTCTCGAACGGGATGGAAAACGACCCGCTCATGTCGTCGCTGCGGAAAGCGCTCGCTGCGGACAAGACAGCCCGGTATGTGCATCGGGCGGGCATCGGCCCGCTGGATCCCGACTGGCAGGCCGACGCTCTCGAGCTGACCGGGACGATCTATGTGGCTCGGAGTAAGTCTGATCGCCCCGAAATCAGAGAAGTCCGGAATATCCTCCACAAGATTGGCGTCACATCTCAGGACGTGAGGCGCCGCGTGGCGGATGCCCGGAACGACCCGACTTTCCTGCTGGCCGATGTCGAGATTGTCGCGACTTACGAGCTCAAAAACCTTAGCCGCATGAAGATCGAGGATCTACTCCATCGGTTTTTCGATGCCGCGCGGCCGACAGGTCTCACGATTACAGATCGGTTCGGGAAAAAGGTTCACCCGAGAGAATGGTTTTACGTTCTTCCGGAGCATGTGCGAGAGGCTGCACGGCTCATCGAAAACGGCACCCTGTATCTCTATCAATACGACCCACAGAGTCAGAAGATTGTTAGGAAGCCCGAGTAATAAAGGATATCTGGCTGGTGATAACGCACGCGGCTATTTTCACCGAAATCTATCGCCTTCTGCTTCACAGTGCGTCAAAACCTCATCGACCCACCTGTCAAACCAAACCCAGTTTCCATAGTCGCCGATACACCCATAGCCTTTACCTTCCTTTTTAGCATCACGGGTTTTCCAGAGTTGGGTATGATCGTGCATGCGAAATTTCGGGAAACCTGCCGCTTGAACTTTTTCAACGACCTTGCCGGGAGGGTAGCGATCCCTATTTACTTCTTTGAGAATAATATTTTCAATTTCGTCGGCCTCTTCGCTACCCGCGGATACGATCCTGACGGCCGAGTCCGCAGCACCTGTCTTTTTTGCCGCGATAGGCACGAAGCCATAAGACATTCGGTAGGCGGGATCCTTAACCTCATCCTCTGTGAGGCCATGCTCAAAAGCGTCGATAGCAGCCTCAATGTGCCTCGGCAAACCGGAGGCTTTCTTGAGTGCGCTTCGCTGCTCCGCGCCAAACGACACGAATTGCAGAGCCAGCGGTAAGCGCTTCTCAAGACCATATTGGGCCCCAAATTCTTGATTCAGAAGTTCATTGAAATTCAGGGCGCAAGACTGGAGTTTGGCGCCAAGTGCGTCATCTATTCTACTGGTCGAGCGATGCTCGATCTCGTGTCGAATCTCCAACAGAAACTCAAGGTTTGTTTTGACGCCACCTTTGGCAGGGCATTTACTTTGCTTTAGGCACTTCCCAAGTTCCCAATATTTTTCAGCGCCCTCTTTTGTTTTCTGTCCTTTGTATCGGTAATTGACGCCTTCTCGGCGAAACCACGCATGTAAGAGATATGTCCATGCAATAATCGCGGTGACAATGAATAGCTCGGCTCGAAATGTGAGTCCTGCACTATTGAAAGTTTGCACGGCTGCAATCATTGCTTCCCGCGCCTTAATCAGAAGCTCATCACCCTGCACGTTCAATCCCGTTTCGGGATCAATATCAGGCCAGTTCGTAAGAAAAGCATCGAGATCATCATCACTCGCAGGCTTTACAGATTTGTGCTTTGCTCCATGCCTGATTTCACTGATCAGGCGATGATTTATGGAGCGCGTAGGACGCGTGAAGTATGCCAAAATGTCCTGATCGTTGGTGAAAGGGCCTCCGCGATTGAACATCGCCTTAACAATCGCAACCTCCCACCTTTCGAGAGTATTTCCGCGACGTCGTTTGGTTTTTTTGGGAGGGCTCTCAGTCTCGTCTGCCATCTTGCACCTTCGGTCGAATGGGTACCAGAAGGAGAAATAGTCAGGAAGACTAAATTTCCGCGCATACTCCGGAACTAAGAGCTTACGGCATGCATGATCTCATTGAGATTCCGTGTCATATGCGCAGTCTTGCCGATATTGCTACAACCCGATTGCCATGTGCTTTATATTGAAAAGAACACATCAGTTTGTATCCCAATAAGCCCAACGGGTGGGGGCGCTGCCCCCGGACCCCCGAGGTATTGGGGGCCAGATGAAGGAGCGCACCGTGCGCCCTGTTAACCCGACCCGGCACGGTGCGGAATACCGACGTTATACCGACGTGATGCCGAACGGGGTTTGGCCTTGTTAACCAGTGGTTTGGAGTGATTCGCGCCTCACCCGGCGCTGATCGCCGTTCCCAGCTTGGCGCTGCGCCGTCCCGGCGCGCTGTCGCGCCCCAGCGTCCGGCACAGGATCGCCACCGGGATGAGGCCGAAGCCCACCAGCACCAGCGACGGCACCGCGGCCTCGGCCAGCCGCTCGTCCGAGGCCAGCCGATGCGCCTGCACCGCCAGCGTCTGGAAGTTGAACGGGTGCAGGATCAAGGTGGCGGGC
>JAASSQ010000311.1 GCA_021767845.1 Roseovarius sp.
AGCCCTTTTCGGCCAGCCATTCGGCCGCCGGCTTGGTCAGTTCGATGGTGACGTTGCGATCCATCAACTGCGCTTCGAGCTGGAGGACGAATTTCTCGACCACCTGCAGGATCACCTCTTTCGGGAGCGGACCGAAGGAGATCACGGCGTCAAGCCGGTTGCGGAATTCCGGCGTGAAGGTGCGTTCGATCGCGGCGGTGTCCTCGCCCTCGCGGCGGTCGCGGCCGAAGCCGACGGCGGCCTTGGCCTGTTCCGTGGCGCCCGCATTCGAGGTCATGATGAGGACCACGTTGCGGAAATCGACCGACCGGCCGTTGTGATCGGTCAGCGTGCCGTGATCCATGACCTGCAGCAGGATGTTGAACACGTCCGGGTGGGCCTTCTCGATCTCGTCGAGCAGCAGCACGCAATGCGGGTGCTGATCGACCCCGTCGGTCAGCAGACCGCCCTGGTCGAAGCCGACATAGCCCGGCGGCGCCCCGATCAGGCGCGAAACGGCGTGTTTCTCCATGTATTCGGACATGTCGAAGCGCAGCAGCTCCACCCCGAGCGTATCGGCAAGCTGCTTGGCGACTTCGGTCTTGCCGACGCCGGTGGGGCCGGCAAAGAGGTAGTTGCCAATCGGCTTGTCCGGTTCGCGCAGGCCGGCGCGGGCCAGCTTGATCGAACTCGACAGCGCCTCGATCGCCTTGTCCTGCCCGAAGACCACGCGCTTGAGCGTGCCCTCGAGATCCTTGAGCACCTCGGCATCGTCCTTGGACACGCTTTTCGGCGGGATGCGGGCGATCTTGGCCACGACGGCCTCGATCTCCTTGGCGCCGATCGACTTGCGCCGCTTGGAGGCGGCCAGCAGGTGCTGTGCCGCGCCGGCCTCGTCGATCACGTCGATGGCCTTGTCGGGCAGCTTGCGGTCGGTGATGTACCGGGCCGACAGATCGACCGCCGACTTGATCGCGTCGTTGGTGTATTTGACGCTGTGATGTTCCTCGAAATAGGGTTTGAGGCCCTTGAGGATCTTGATCGCGTCGTCATTGGTGGGCTCGACCACGTCGATCTTCTGGAACCGGCGGCTGAGCGCGCGGTCCTTCTCGAAATGCTGGCGGAACTCCTTGAAGGTGGTGGAGCCCATGCAGCGCAGCTTGCCACCCTGAAGCGCGGGCTTGAGTAGGTTTGACGCATCCATCGCGCCGCCCGACGTGGCGCCGGCGCCGATCACGGTGTGGATCTCGTCGATGAAGAGCACCGCGTCGGGATGCTCTTCCAGCTCGTTGACCACGGCCTTCAGTCGCTCCTCGAAATCGCCGCGATAGCGGGTGCCGGCCAGAAGCGCGCCCATGTCGAGCGAAAAGATCGTGGTGTTGGACAGCACCTCGGGCGTCTGGCCCTTGACGATCTTGTAGGCCAGCCCCTCGGCGATGGCGGTCTTGCCGACGCCGGGGTCGCCCACCAGAAGCGGGTTGTTCTTGCGGCGGCGGCATAGCACCTGAATGCAGCGCTCGACCTCGGAGTCGCGACCGATCAGCGGATCGACATCGCCGCGGCGGGATTTCTCGTTCAGGTCCACGCAATACTTGGCCAGAGCGGATTCCCCGGCCTCGACCGCGTCGGACTCGGTTTCGGCGCGCGCGCCTTCGCTTTCGCCTTCGCTGGCGCCGGTGACGGGGCGGGATTCGCCGTAGGCGGGGTCCTTGGCCACACCATGCGCGATGAAGTTCACGGCGTCATAGCGCGTCATGTCCTGTTCCTGCAGGAAATAGGCCGCGTTCGATTCACGCTCGGCAAAGATCGCGACCAGCACGTTGGCGCCCGTCACCTCGGTACGGCCCGATGATTGCACATGGATCGCGGCGCGCTGGATGACCCGCTGGAAGGCGGCCGTGGGCACGGCCTCGGAGCCTTCGATGTCGGTCACCAGGTTCGACAGGTCGTCGTCGATGAATTCCACCAGCGTGCCGCGCAGATCCTCGGTATCGACGCTGCACGCCTTGAGCACGCGCGAGGCGTCGGGTTCGTCGATCAGCGCCAGCAGGAGGTGTTCCAGCGTGGCGAATTCGTGCTGCCGCGCGTTGGCCAGGGCCAGCGCCGCGTGGATTGCCTGTTCCAGCGTGTTCGAAAATGAAGGCACGGTGTGCTCCTTCTGATCTGGGCCGGGAGCGGGGTGCCACCGACCGTGGCCTCTTGGTGTTAAAGTTTGGTTGATATGGCCAAGTCTTCAAGTTTTTTCTGGCGCTGACTGCTCACTTTTGCTGGCGCAGGACCCGAATTGCGGCAGATCGTCACTCAGAACCGATCCTTGCGCCGCCGGATTTCCGCGAACACGTCGGCGGGATCGGCGCCTTCCATGCCCAGGTGGGCCTGGATCGCCGGATCGGCCGCGCGCAGGAAGGGGTTGGTCGCCAGTTCCTCGGACAGTTTCGACGGCACGGTGGGGTGGCCCTTCTCGCGGGCCGCGTCCACCGCCGCCGCACGGGATGTAAGCGCTGGATTGTCGGGATCAACGGTCAGCGCGAATTTGGCGTTGGCCTGGGTGTATTCGTGACCCGAATAGACGGTCGTCTCGGGCGGCAGCGCGGCCAGCTTGGACAGGCTGTCCCACATCTGATCCATCGTGCCTTCGAACACCCGTCCGCAGCCAAGCGCCATCAGGCTGTCGGCGGTGAAGACCGCCTTGCTTTCGGGAAAGTGGAACGCGATGTGCCCGACCGTGTGGCCCGAGACGTCGATCACATGCCCGGTGGCGTTGCCGATGATGATGGTGTCGCCGTCCTCGACCGCGATGTCGAGCGGCGGCAGGCGGTGCGCGTCGGCGGCGGCGCCGATGACCTTGGCCGGGGCATTCTCGAGCACTTCGGCAAGCCCGCCGGTGTGATCGTCGTGGTGATGGGTGATCAGGACATGGCTGAGGTCCCAGTCGTTGCGCTCCAGCGCGGCGAGGATGGGGCCGGCCTCGGGGACGTCCACCAAGGCGGTCTGCCCGGTGTCCGGGTCATGCGCCAGATAGGCGTAATTGTCGGACAGGCAGGGAATCGTTTCGATCTGCAAGGTCATGGTGTTTTCCCATTATCCGGTTACTGTTAGCGTCGAGAGTGACCGATCATGGGCGCCGCTGCAATGCATCTCGACGTGCAGGACCTTCGCAACTTCTATTACCGCAGCCGGTTGGGGCGCGCGGCGCAGAAGGCGGTGCGCGAGGAGGTGCTGGGCTTCTGGCCGGAGGCGAAGGGGCAGACGGTG
>JAASSQ010000063.1 GCA_021767845.1 Roseovarius sp.
CGGCCCTCGGCATCGGCGTCGGTCAGGGTCTGGCGGTTGTTGCCACCCGCAACACCCGGCCCGATCCGGGCCATCTCCATCAGGCTGTCCCAAAGCCGGTCGCCATTGATCCTGAGGTTCTCGCCCGCTGCGGCCATTGCTTGTCTCCCGATATGAAAGTTTCTTGCATGCGCGAACCGCAGCATGGCTTGAACTGCGAAAAAGAGCAATCGTGTTCAAGTTCGGTCGCCTCGAAGTCCCATTTAAAGTGAATTTTTTTCTTTCATTTTAAGAACCTGACTGACCAAATTGGAACTTCGCTGTTGTTCATTCGTTTACAAGCAATGTCCATTTCAGAGGTTTTTGCGAAACCGCAACCAACCCTCACAAGGCGGCTATTGCATGACCGGTCGGACGGGACGACTAATTCCCAATTGACGTCTCTTCATGCCCCGTGGCGAGGTAATTCCTGATAACCGGATCAATCTTGCGACTGTCAGCGGCATAAAGCCTACAGGATCGCAGAACGTCCCTCGGGGATTTGTAATGAGCGACGCGTTTCCAGACCACATCTGACGCAAATGGCGTCCGGCTTGGTCGAGGCGGGCTTCAGGCGCCACCACCGGATCAAAAAGTACTGGCAGCGCGAGCGCGCGATCTTCTCGGAAAACGGCGTCCATATCAACGGCATCGAGAGCTTCTGGAGCTATGCCAAGCGCCGCCACGCCAAGTTCAACGGGTTGCGGAAGGCAAGCTTCCCCACCTTCCTCAAGGAAACCGAATTCCGCTTCAACAACCGCGAAAACGACCTCTACAAGATCCTGCTCACGTCTTGCAGAATGAAACCACTCAGGCGCTGAGCTTTGGTAGACTCTTGAACTCGAAGCCGGCAACGCCGACTTCCCGGCGGCCCTGAGCGATTACCACTTCCCCATACTGCCCGCCTCGGGCCGAGAAATTGATTGGCGGTCGGGCATCGGTTGCGGAGCCTACAGGCTCGATGCTTTCGACGCCGGTGAGCTACTCCCGAATGTTTGGACAGGTTTTGGCGTAAATTAAGCTACTCTCTGCTCCTGCTGATCGGGGTTGGTTTCTTCTTTTCTCAGCCAATAGACCACGGCTGGGGGGGGGTGGCCGCCGAGGGCGGAATGGGGGCGTTTGCGGTTGTAGAACTCGATCCATTTGCGGACGCCCGCCTTTGCCTCTGATCCGGTCTCCCAGGCGTGCAGGTAAACGCACTCGTATTTCAGGCTCCGCCAGAGCCGCTCGACGAAGATGTTGTCGAGGAAGCGCCCTTTGCCGTCCATCGAGATGCGCACGCCGGATCGGCGCAGGCGGTCCGTCCAGGCAAAGGACGTGAACTGGCTGCCCTGGTCGTCTTGCCAGAACTTTTCCAATGCGGCTACAACATCGGCGATCTGGTATCCGAGAGGGCCGAAGCGGCGGATGGCGCGTTCTTCAAGGCGATTGCAGGTCTGGCGCGACAGCACGAAACCGCAATTATCTACGGGTTGTCCGAAAGACATGGCGACAGCCTGTTCAATTCAGCGCAATGTATCGATCAGGATGGAGCCACGATCGGCAAGCATCGCAAGCTTGTATTGCCACCGGGGTTCGAGGGCGATCACTTCACACCCGGCACAGAATGCGAACTGTTCCGCCTTGGTGGATTCACCGTGGCCATCCTTGTCTGTTATGATGTGGAGTTTCCTGAAAACCTGCGTCATTTGGCACTGTCCGGAGCGGATCTTGTGGTAGTGCCGACGGCGCTCGCGGCCCGTTGGGGCGTGATCTCCGAATGCGTCGCGCCAACACGCGCCTTCGAAAACGGCGTGTTACTATGCTACGCGAATTATTGCGAACGGGAAAATGACCTCGACTATTTCGGAGGCAATTGCATCATCGGGCCTGACGGAAGTGAACTCGCCCGCGCCGGAACAACACCCGGTGTTTTGCACGCCCAGCTACAGAAATCCGCCGTTGCCAGCGCTCAGGCGCGGCTCCCATTTCACGCCGACAGGCTCCGATTGCCTTGGGTCGAAGTGACCTGACCAGCCAAGGGGTTTTCGCCGTTCGAGATCTTGGTCCGGACCACAGCCCAAAGGGCTGCGGCCCTCACCGGATGAAAGTCCAATGGCGGCTCACAGCGCGCACATACTGCACAAAAGCTGCTCCATGCCACGCGGCAAGTACCGCTTGCGCGTGACAGGACAGGCAATCCGACACCGATCCGGCGCCAGCCCGCCACCGCTTGTGCAATGGCTGGAAATTCAGTCTTTCTGGTTCCCGATTTCATCGAGCAGGCCGTCCAGGAACCGCAGGCAGGTGTCTACCTGTGAGATTTCGACGAACTCGTCTGCCTTGTGGGCCTGCTTGATCGAGCCTGGCCCGACGATCACGGCAGGGATGCGGCCGTCCACCTCGAAGACGCCGCCCTCCGACCCGTAAGAGACCTTGCCGGACCATTCGGGCATGATCGCGCGCAGCTCGCTGAACGCGTCGGTGCCACTTGCATCGCCCATCGCCGGGTAGGCGAAGAGGCGTTCAAACGTGATGCCCGCTTCAGGATGCTGCGCCTTCATCTCGGGGTCCAGCGCCTCGGTGATCTCGGAGAGGAGCGCGTCGATGTCGGCGCGGGCCGCCGTCTCGTCGATCGAGCGCAGTTCGAAGGTGAAACTGCACTTGTCGGGGGTCACGTTGGTCGCGACGCCGCCTTCGACCATGGTCACCAGCGTTGTCGCGTGCGGGACGGTGAAGTCGTGGTCGAACGGTCCATCGGCCTCGTAGCGGCGTGCCCGCCCGGCGATCATCGCGATCGCCTTCGAGGCGTAGTGGACCGCGTTGACGTGGCCCGGCGCGAAGGAGGAATGGCCGCTGGTGCCGCGCACGGTGGCGCGCATCGCGATCTTGCCTTTCTGGCCCGTGACAAGGGTCATCTCGCTCGGCTCGCCGATGATGGCGAAGCTCGGCGGCACCTCGAGCGCCTTGAGGTGCCGGGCAATCGCCGGCGCACCGAGGCACCCCACCTCCTCGTCGTAGGAGAAACAGAGATAGAGCGGGCGCTTCAGCTCGACCGTGGCGATATCCTGCATCGCGGCCATGACGCAGGCGGCAAAGCCTTTCATGTCGCAGCTGCCGCGGCCGTAAAGGCGGCCATCGCGCTCATCCATCTCGAAGGGCGGCGTCGTCCAGTTCTCGGGGCGCACAGGAACGACATCGGTGTGACCGGACAGCACCACACCGGGCTGGTCGGCCGGCCCGAACCGCACGATGAGGTTCGCCTTTTCACCAGTTTCATCCGGCAGGATCGTGATGTCGCCGCCGAGCCCCTCAAAATGCGCGGCCATGTGGTCGATCAGGGCGCGATTGGAGTTCCGGCTGACCGTGTCGAACCCGATCAGGTCCTTCAGATGCGCCTTGGCATCGCCGAGCCGCGCATGTGCGATGTCTCTGCTCGATGAGTCCTTCATTGGGCGTCCGCCTTTCTTTGGTTTGCCTTGCCGATCTCGCGCCGCGCGGTCAGCGCGATCACGAAGAGTATGAGTGCCGCGAAGATCCAGGTGATCGGTGAGGATATCAGCACCGTCGGATCCCCGCGTGACGTCGCGAGGGCGCGCCGCAGGTTCTCTTCGATCATCGGTCCGAGGATGAACGCGATCAGGAACGGCGCGGTCGGGATGTCGAGGAGGAACATGCCGAAGCCGACGAGTCCGAGTGCGAGCAACACCATGACGTCGAACATGCTGTTTCCGATGGCGTAGATGCCGAAGAGGCACAGAAGCAGCACGACCGGGCTCAGCAGCGTCGGCGGGATCTTCGCGATCGTGGTGAAGATGCGCATCGTGAACTTGCCCGCGAACAGCAGCAGCACCGAGGACAGCAGCATCCCGATGAACAGCATGTAGACCTCGTGGATGTTGGTCTCGAACAAGAGCGGCCCGGGCGTCAGCCCCTGGATCATGAAGGCCCCGAGCATCACGCCGGTGATCACGTCGCCCGGCACGCCAAGCGCCAGAAGCGGGATCATCGTCGCGCCGCAGGCGCCGTTGTTGGCCGATTCCGACGCCGCAACGCCCTCGATCTCGCCCTTGCCGAAATTGGCCGCGCGCGGTGACGCGCGCTGCGCCGAGCCGTAAGAGAAGAAGGCAGCGGCCGAGGGGCCGATACCTGGGATTGCGCCGAGCACCACACCGATGAAGCTGCCGCGGAAGAGCGACTTCGCCACGCCGCGAAACTCGCGGCCGCTGACGCGATCGTCTCCGATCTCCATCATGCGGGCCTTGGGCGGGTTGCGGAAAACGATCAGCTTGATCAGCTCCGGCAGGGCGAACAGTCCGATCAGGACGGGGGCGACCGACAGGCCGGCCTGCATGTCGTCGGTGAACGCGAAGCGGAACGAACCGTACATGTCCTCGCCCGCGGTCGCCAGAAGCAGTCCGAGACATGCCGAGACGAAGCCCATCAGCAACGAGTTGCCCGACACGCCGGCGACGGTCGTCAGGGCGAAGACCATCAACATGAAATATTCCGGCGGGCCGACCTTGAGCGCCAGCAGCGCCAGCGGAGCGGCGAGGAAGATCAAGGAGATGTTCGAGACGAAATCGCCGACCACCGAGGAATAGAGCGCCATGTTGAGCGCCTTGCCGGCCTTGCCCTGCTGCGCCAGCGGGTAGCCGTCAAGCGCGGTGCAGGCGGCCGAGGCCGTGCCGGGCGTCTTGATCAGGATCGCCGATACCGACCCGCCGTATGTCGATCCCTTGTACAGGGCAACCAGCAACAGGATGCTCGGCACCGGGTCCATGTAGAAGGTGAAGGGCAGCGCAAGTGTCACCGCCATTGTTCCGGTCATCCCCGGGATCGCCCCGATGATCACGCCGCCCCAGATTCCGGCAGCAATGATCAGGAAATTCTGGACCGTGGCGACGGCTTGAAGTGCCGTCATCAACTCGTTCAGCATGGTCGTCCTTCCTTGTCGGGCGGCCTGTGGCCAAGCGCGGCGTCAGTTGAAGAGCAGTCCCGGCGGGAACTGGGTGCCCAGTGCTTCGGTGAAGAAAAGATACAGTCCGACGGGCAGGATCAGGGCCAGTCCCGCCCCCCAGGCCAGCAGCCGCCGCTCGCCGGTCAGCACGATGGCCGCACCCGTCAGCAGAATCGCGGCACCGAGAAAGCCGATCACGTCCGTCAGCAGAACAAATGCGATGAAGGCGGCGACCAGCGCCCCGAACCGGACCAGAAGCACGCGCTTCGGCGTGTCGTCCTCGGCCACTTCGGAGGGCAGCACCGGCGTCCCTTGTCCTGCGAAGCCCAGCCCCGCGGCGGTCAGGCCGAACAGAAGTCCGGCGATCGCGATCACCCGGGGCCAGAAATCAGGCGGCAGCGCAAAGCCGGGTATGAAGGCCGGCTCCGGCACGTAGCCCGGAATCAGGATCCCGAGCACGATGCCGAAGAACAGCGCGATGCCGAGACCGCGAAGCACGATGCTGGTCATGGCGTATCCTCCGTCCTTGCTGGTGCTGCCGCCCGCGCGGATCAGTTGCCGAGATACCCGAAGTCTTCGGCGAGACCGCGGAACAGCTCGTATTGCGACTTGGCGTAGGCGCTCATGTCCTTCTCACCGACGGTCGAAATCGAGCCGCGACGCTCGGCCAGCGTCAGCCACGTCTCGTCCTCGGCAACCTCGTCGAGCACCTCGTCCCACTTCGCCTGAACCGAGTCCGGCAGACCCTTGGGGCCATAGAGCGCGCTCCAGCCGGTGATCTGGCCTGCGGTCTCGTAGCCAAGCTCACCGACGGTCGGAACCTTGGGCAGGTCATCCATGCGCTTGGGCGCGAACACCGCCAACGGCTTCATGTCGCCGCTCTCGATATGGGGCATCAGCGAGCCCGCGGAGATTGCAAGGAAGTCCACGTGACCGCCAAGCAGCGCGGTCGCGAGCGCACCGCCGCCCTTGTAAGGCACGATGGTGGCCGCGTTCAGCGGATCGAGACCTGCGTCAGACAGCAACGACTGCACGGTGAAGCCATCGATCGCGGTCGCACCTGACGCGGCGTAGGTCATCGCACCGGGATCCTCCTTTACCGCCGCCATCAGTTCTTCGACATTGTCGTAGGGGCTGTCCGACTTGACGGCGAGGATCATCGGGGTCGCTTCGAGCGAGCCAACGAACGTGTATTCGTCCCAGCCGGTCTTGACCTGCGGGTTGACCGCCGGCGACAGCGCCATGCCGACCCGTGCAAGGAGCAGCGTGTAGCCGTCTGGATCGGCCTGCGAGACGAAGCGCGCGCCGTTCATGCCGCCCGCGCCGGGCTTGTTCACAACGGTAATCGGCTCATCGAGGAATTTGCCGGCGCTTTCGGCCAGCGCGCGGCCCGCGAGGTCGGATGCGCCGCCCGGACCGTAAGGGATGACAAGCGTGATCGCCTCGTTCGGATAGTCCTGCGCGGACGCGGCGCCCGCGGCCAGGAGCGCGGTCGCGGCAACGGATGCGAGAATCTTCTTCATGGGTGTACCTCCTCCGAATTTGGCAGCGGGGCTGCCGGGTCATAGTGGCGAGAGGGGTTGCACATATATTCCGATTCGCGCAAATCGGGTCTGTAATATTCATTTTTGGAATACTGAGGGCAGGGCATGAAGATCCGCGCACTTGAGGCCTTCGACGCCTACCTGCGCCACGGCAGCACACGGGCCGCGGCGGACGCCATGGGTGTCGGCCAGCCGCTTGTCAGCAAGTTGCTGTCGGGGCTGGAAAAGGAATTGGGCTTCAAGCTGTTCGAGCGCCGGCGCAATCATCTGGCACCGACGCCCGAGGCTCTGCTGTTTCACGAATCGGTCTCGCGAACACTGTCTGCATTTCGTGAGCTCAATACCGAGGCCGAGGCGATCTCGACCCAGAAGCGGGGCAATATCGTCATCGCCGCCCAGCCGATCTTTTGCGATACATTTCTTCTCGACACGATTGCACGGTTCAAGAAATCCCGTCCCGATGTAGGCGTGAGGCTGGTCGATGTCGGGCTTGGCGAGCTCTTGCGGATGATCGCGGAACGCACCTGCGACATCGGCCTCGGCATCACCCTCGAGACCGACGCCTACGGCGCCGAGGTGACACCGCTCGGGCGGTGCGAGGCGCGCTGCGCCTTGCCGGTGGGCCACCCGCGAAACAAGCCCGGGGCGATCCCTCTGCCCCGTATCCGCAATGAAGCTTTCGTCGAACTGTCGCCGGGCAGTCCGCTGCGCACGCGCATCGACTACCTGTTCGAGACGATCGATGTGCGCCGCACGATCGCGGCCGAGCTGCGCACCCTGCGCAGCGTCTGCGATCTCGTCGGCAAAGGCACGGGGATCGCGGTGATCGACCCGATCGCGGAGTTGCTGATCGACCGGCGCCGCGTGGTCACCAAGCCCCTGATCCCGACGATCGACTGGGAGATCGCATTATTCTCACCGCGCGACAAACCACTCAGCCAGGTGGCGCGGAGCTTCGTCGAAACCCTTCGCGACGATATTGACGGCCTGAAGCGGAAAGGAGTGATTTCGGGATAGGAACAACGGCGTTGGCTGTGACCTGCCAAGGGAAGTCCTGCTATTTGGAATTGGAAGTCAACCCAGCAAAGGCACTGACAATAGAGGGCACGCGTTACACAGAAGAACAGATGGAGTCTTGGTTGAAATCGGCATGTGGACGAAAACGAGGATACACCGGATGTGAAAACGCGTACGTACATGAAACGAAAGTTCATCGTTCCCCAAATACTCCCGCCGGAGGCGGCCCCGACCGCGGCCCCCGCGTGCCACGCCGGGTGGCCGTGCCCAAGGCCTGTGCAAAGGGTGTTGCGTGCCCGGTGTTGCGCGCACGCTGCGCACCGACGTCATACTGACGTGATACCGACGTGATACCGACACCGGCATTTGGCCGCTTTCCGGCCTTGCGCCGGCGCCGGCCCTACTCGCCCAGGGCCACGCCCTCGCGGCGCGGATCGGCCCCGCCGCGCAGCGCATCCCCCATGGAGATTGCCTGCACGCCCGAGATCAGCGGCCGCACCGCCACCTCGTATCCAAGCGCCTCCAGCTCGCCCGCCATATCTGCCGCCCAGGTGCCGGCCTCCAGGTCGAACACGCCGAAACGGTTGACCAGGTTGGGCAGGCTAACCGCTTGTTGCACATCCATTTTCCAGTCCAGGTGCGCGATGATCGTCTTGACGACATAGCCGATGATCCGGCTGCCGCCGGGGCTGCCCACGACCATCACCGGCACCCCGTCGCGCCGCACGATCGTCGGCGCCATAGACGAGCGCGGCCGCTTGCCCGGCGCCACCCGGTTGGCCACCGGAACGCCCTCTTCATGGGATCGAAAGGAAAAATCGGTCAACTCGTTGTTCAGCAGGAATCCCCGCACCATCAGCCGCGATCCGAACGCGTTCTCGATGGTCGTCGTCATCGACAGAACGTTGCCGTAACGATCCGTTAACGAAATATGCGAGGTCGAGGGGAACTCGATCGACCGGTCATCGGCGAAATGCAGGGCATGGTCGAACTCCGGCCGCCCCGGCGCCACCTCGGGCAGCGCGTCGTCGCCGCGCAACAACTCGGATCGCTTGGCCACATAATCCTTTGCGATCAATCCCTTGACCGGCACGGGCACGAAATCGGCATCGGCCATGTAGCGGCCCCGGTCGGCAAAGGCCAACCGGCTGGCATCCCCGATCAGCCGCCAGGCTCTCGGGTCGCGCGGCCCCATCGCGGCCAGGTCGTAAGGCTCCAGCATCCCCAGGATCTGCCCCACGGTCAGCCCGCCCGACGATGGCGGCCCCATCCCGCAGACCTCCCAGACCCGGTAGGCCACGCAGACCGGCGCCCGCTCCTTGACACGGTAGATCGCCAGGTCGGCCTCGGACATCACGCCCGGATTTCCCTCCGCCCCGCGCACCGCCGCCACGATGTCACGGGCGATCTCGCCGGTATAGAACGGCGCCGGCCCCTCCTCGGCCAGCCGGCGCAGCGTGTCGGCATAGGCGGGGTTGCGCAGCACCTCGCCCACCTCCAACAGGCTGTTATCGCTCAGAAAATACTCCCGCGTGACCTTGAAGCGCGACAGCCGCAGCGCATCCAGCGCGACCATCCCGGCCAGTCGCGGGCTCACCTCGAACCCGTCCTCGGCCAGCCTGATCGCGTCGTCGAACAGCCCTGCCCAGTCGGCGCGCCCCCACCGCTCATGCGCGGATTTCATCAGCGCGGGCGTACCCGGCACCCCCACCGAGCGCCCGCCCACGACCGCGTCGTAGAACTGCAACGGCTTCCCGTCCTCGTCCTGGAACAGCCGCGGGGTCGCGGCCAGCGGCGCGGTCTCGCGCCCGTCCAGCGTGATGATCTCGCCGGTCTCGCCATCCTGCCAGAGCAGGAACGCCCCGCCGCCAAGCCCCGAACTTTGCGGCTCCACCAGCCCCAGCACCGCCTGCACCGCGACCATCGCATCCGCCGCCGTGCCGCCCTCGCGCAGCACCCGGGCCCCGGCCTCGGCCGCCAGCGGGTTGGCCGCCGACACCATCCAGTCCTGCGCCTCCACCGGCTTGCCCGCCGCCTTGGCCGCCTGCGCCTCGGCCACCGCCGGCGACGTGACCACGGCCCCCGCGCCCGACCCCTCGGGCGCCACGGCATCGGCCGCTTGCTGCGCCGCGAGCGGGGCGGCCCAGAGGGCCAGAACCGTCAGCAAAACAAGGTATTTCATCGGGCACCCTCCCCGTCGCGGCCTCCGGCAGAGACCGCCTTTGCCTAGAGCATGGCCGGCACAACCTGGTCGGGCGGGCGGTGGCCGTCCTGAAAGGTCTTGATGTTCAGGATCACCTTCTCGCCCATCTCGATCCGGCCTTCCACGGTGGCCGAGCCCATATGCGGCAGCAGCACCACGTTCTTCAGTTCGCGCAGCCGCGGGTTCACCTCGGCGCCGTGCTCGTACACGTCCAGCCCCGCCCCCGCGATCTCGCCGGCGCGCAGCATCCGGGTCAGCGCGTTCTCGTCGATCACCTCGCCGCGGCTGGTGTTCACGATCACGGCCTCGGGTTTCATCAGCTTGAGCCGCCGGGCGTTCATCAGGTGAAAGGTCGAGGGCGTATGCGGGCAGTTGATGCTGAGAATATCCATCCGCGCCACCATTTGATCCAGGCTTTCCCAGTAGGTCGCGCCAAGCTCGTCCTCGATCTCGGGCCGCAGGCGGCGGCGGTTGTGGTAGTGGATCTGCATCCCGAAGGCCGCCGCGCGCCGCGCGACCGCCTGCCCGATCCGCCCCAGCCCCAGGATGCCCAGGCGCCGCCCGGCCAGGCGCCCGCCCAGCAAGGTGGTCGGCGCCCAGCCGTCCCATTCGCCCGACTGCATCAGCGCCAGCCCCTCGGGGATACGCCGGGTGACGCCCAGGATCAGTGCCATGGCCATGTCGGCCGTGTCCTCGGCGGACACGCCGGGGGTGTTCGACACCAGGATGCCGTGCTGGCGTGCGGTCTGCACGTCGATATGATCCACGCCCGCGCCGTAGTTCGCGATCAGCTTGAGCTGGTCGCCCGCCTGCGCGATCAAGGTCGAGTCGATCCGGTCCGTCAGGGTCGGTACAAGGATGTCGGCCGTGCGCACCGCCTGGGCCAGTTCGGCCCGGCTCATCGGGGTGTCATCCTCGCGCAGCGTGACATCGAACAATTCGCCCAGACGGGCCTCGACCGGTTCGGGCAAGCGTCGCGTAACGACAACACTCAGGCGTCCAGATGACATGCACCCCCTCCTTTCGCTTTTCATGCCAGCGCATTGCTGCCAGAGTGGCGCAGGAATGAACGGGGCACAAGAACCCCATGTCGATCGTCGGGCAGAAATCGGGTCTCTTGCAATGAAATCAGTGCTTTTGCTGCTCAGCACTCTCCTGCTGTCGGCGTCGCTTGCATGGCCGGTCCGCGCCGAGGAGCGCGGCCCCGTGACCAACCTGCCGTTGCCCCGCTTCGTGTCGATGAAGGCCAGCGAAGGCAACGTGCGGCGCGGCCCCAGCCTGACGCACCGGATCGACTGGGTGTTCAAGCGCGAAGACGTGCCGCTGGAAATCACCGCCGAGCACGGCCACTGGCGCCGCGTGCGCGACCGCGATGGCGCGGGCGGCTGGATCCATTACTCGCTGCTCTCAGGCGCCCGCACCGCGATCGTCGAGCAGGAGATGCTGGACCTGCATGTGCGGCCTGATCCAAGCTCGATGGTCGTGGCCCGGCTCGAACTCGGGGTGATTGCGCGAATCCGGTCCTGCGGCGTGGAGTGGTGCGAGCTTTCGGCGGGCGGCTATGACGGCTGGGCACCGAAATCGGGCATCTGGGGCGTGAAACCCGAGGAAATTCTGGAATGACCGACATCTGGCAGGACGATCCCAAGGCCGCTCCGCCTCTGGTTGGATCCACCCCGGAATTTCCCGCGATTTTTTTCGTTTCGGGCCTTGAACCGCATCACCGACCAGAGTAATTAGCGCGGCACCGTTGGGGTGTAGCCAAGTGGTAAGGCAGCGGTTTTTGGTACCGTGTATCGTAGGTTCGAATCCTACCACCCCAGCCACTTCTTCTTGAAATCAGCGACGGTGAAGCAAGCCCCCCGGCACGGGGCGGGTCGGCCCGCCAAACTCCCCACTGGACCATGCCCGAGTGGGCGTCATTCAACGGTGCGAAAAAGGGGCGCGCCATGCGGCGTGCCCCTTGAGTTTTCCCCCGCCCCACACCTGACGGGTCAGAACGGCAAGACGAGACAAGGGCCTTTTGTCGTGACGCGGACCGCGTGCTTCGCCCCGCGCCGTCGTTTCAGCTGGCCGGAAGCGCGATCGCCCTTGCCGCGGCCCCGTCGCGGGCGCCGTAGTGGCCCAGAACCCGCGCGGCGCTTTCCGCGCCAAGCCGACCGGCGGTCTCGACCGGCATATCCTGCACCAGCCCGGCCAGGAACGCGCTGGCATAGGCGTCGCCGGCGCCTGTCGTGTCCAGCACGCGCGGAACCGCTGCCGCCTCGATGTGATGCCGGCCGTCGCCGTCGGCCACGAGCGATCCTTTCTCGTGCTCGGTCACGGCCGCCACCGACACTTGCGTCATGGCCCAGTCCAGCGCGTCCTCCGCCCCCTCGCAGCCGGCCAGCGCGCCGACCTCGGCATGGTTGCCGATCAGGATATCGACATAACGCGACACCGTGCTGCGCATCACGTCGAGATTGCGCTCCACGCAGCCGGCATCCGAGGGCGTCAGGGCCACCTTGGCCCCGGCCGACTTGGCCGCCTGCGCCAAGCTGTCGATCACCGCCGCGCCATGCGGTGCGTCCCAGATGTAGCCTTCGATGAACAGAACATCGAAATCCTCGGGCAAGGCCGCGCGCGCCTCGGACGGCATCAGCGTGGTTGCTGCCCCCAGGTAGGTGCTCATCGTGCGCTCGCCATCCGGGGTCACCAGCACGACGCAGCGCCCGGTCCCGTGGTCGCCGTTCTGCGCCACCGCGACGGGTGCGGCGATGTTCATGCCGGTCATCTCGTCGCAGAAGGCCGTGCCAAGCTCGTCATTCGCGACCTTGCCCAGATAGGTGCCGCGCACCGGTGTTTCGGCCAGATGGGCGATCGAATTGGCCACCGATCCGCCGGATTGGCGGACGCCCGGTCCGACCTCGTCGAACAGGGCGTGGGCGGCATCGGCATCGACCAGATGCATCCCGCCCGGTGTCAGCCCGTGGCGTTCCACCACATCGGGCTGCACGGCGGCGACCACATCGACCAGCGCATTGCCAAGGCCAACGATATGCGGGGTTCCTTCGCTCATATCGCGCATCTCAATACCTGTAATGTTCCGGCTTGAAGGGGCCTTCGGGATTGACGCCGATATAGTCGGCCTGGTCGGGGCGCAGTTCGGTCAGCTTCACGCCGATCCGGTGCAGGTGCAGGCGCGCCACCTTCTCGTCGAGATGCTTGGGCAGGATGTAGACCTGGTTGTCATA
>JAASSQ010000312.1 GCA_021767845.1 Roseovarius sp.
CACCACCGCCCCGGCGGGCCGTTCCTGCACGTGGTGGCGGCGCAGCAGGACGGCGGTCAGCGCCGGGAGCATCGCGGCGGCGAGGAACATTGCGGTGGCGCTGAACCGGTCGAGCAGAACCCCGGCGAGGGCCGGGCCGAGCACGCTGCCCGCCGCCGCAGCCAGCAGCGCGGCGGTGAAGCCGAGCGACGGCAGCGAGGGAAAGAGCCGCTCGGACCAGAAGGACAGAAGCGCGCTGAGCATCATCACGAAAAGCCCTTGCAGACCCGCCGACAGGATCAGCCCGCCCCAATGCGCGGGCGCGATGGCGAGGCTGGCCACCGACAGCCCGCCCGCCACAAGCAGCCCGCGCAGAAGCCAGGGCAGCCCGACCTGCTGCCGGACGCGGCTGGTCATCACCGCTGGAAGCCCGAAGAGGCCATAGAGCAGGAACAGCACCGCGGGCATCGCGGTGGCCGGCAGGCCGGGCACCCCGCCGGTCTGGCGCAGGTGATCACCGGCGAAGGAGATATAGACCGACGACACGAACCCCAGGACGAAGGCGATGACGTAGAGCGGCAGCGCATCCGATTGCAGCAGGCGGCGCCAGTCGTGATCGGGGCCGAGCTCGCCGCGTTCGACATGGCGCAGGGCGGCCCAGTTCACCACCAGGGCCACGGCGGCGGCGGCGGCAAAGAGCGTCCAGGTGGTGCGCCAGGACAGGTCGGTCGCCATCAGCGCAAGCGCGGCGATACCGGCGGCGACGATGCCGATGCTGGTGCCGGTGCTGATCTCGGACAAGGCGGCGGGCCGGTCGAAATCGGGAACCTTGCGATTGACCGCGTCGTTGAACGGCGTCCAGGCGAACCCGGCGCTGGAGGCGGCGATGAACACCCCGATCGCCAGCACCGGCACCGAGGGTGCCGCCGCCACGAGGGTCAGGCCGAACATGGCCGCGAAAAGCCCCAGCAACACCGGCAGTTCCGGCCCCCGGCGCGTCAGAAGGGCCTGCGCCAGCAGCAGGCCGAAGAACATTCCGAGGAACCCGAGGCTTGAGACCACCCCCACCGCGGAGGACGACATCGAGAAGGAGTCGCGGAATTCCGGCACGAAAAGGCCGAACCCCATGCGCGCAGGGCCATAGCTGATCGCGGTTGCGATGAAACCGGCAGCGGACAGGCTTTGGAAATAGGTCATGCGTCCAAATCCTCGGCGTTCGGCTTTCGGGCTGGTTGCGGTCATGCCCGGCTGATGTGGGAAGGGTCGCCTGTGGTTGCAAGCTGTCCCGCCGCGCCGCCCGCGGCCCGTGGGGCGTGCACCGCCCGGATCAGCGCCGCCCTTCGCGCAGCCAGCCGCCAAGGATCAACCCGGAAATCAGCAACAGCACCGCCCATGCGGGCAGCAGCGCCGTTTGCGTGACCGAGGCGGTTTCGAACGCGCCGCGCGGGGTGATGCCGATCCAGCCGCGCCCGGCGGCGGGGCGGCCGGGGCGCACCTCGCGGATGCGGGGCAGGCCGTCTTCCAGGGCAAGCGCCCCGCCCCCGGTGCGATCCAGCACCGGGTCCAGCGGAGCGGCGCTGGCGATGGTCTGTTCGAACTCCACCGGGGCGGCGGGGCCAAGGCCGATCACCGCCGTCTGGTCGCCGTTTTCCAGCCGGTAGAGGCCGATCTCGGGGCCGTCATAGAGGGTTTCGAACCGGCCGGGGCTGACCTCGTCCAGCTCGCGTTCCACGGTGTCGCCCGACGGGGTGGTGATGGTGACGGGGCCGACCTCTTCGCCCAGGGTTCGGCGGATGATGCGCATCTGCTGGCCCGTGGCCTCGGCCCAAAGCGCCTCTTCCTCGAGCTCGGGTTCCTTCATCATCCAGTGCGCCAGCCGGCGCAGCAGTTCCAGTTGCGGCCCGCCGCCTTCGTAGCCGCGGTTCCACAGCCAGGCGTGATCGGAGGCCAGAAGCGCGATGCGCCCCTCGCCCACCCGGTCCAGCACCAGCAGGGGGCGGTCGTCCTTGCCGGTCATCACCACGTCGCCGGATTGCCGCTCGACCTCGATCTGGCGCATCCAGCGGCCCCATTCACCCTCGAAGTCGCGTTCCAGCCCGGCCGTGACCGGGTGGCGCTGACCAAGGTCGCTGACCTGCGGGCGGTAGCGTTCCTCGAGCACGCGGGCCGTGGGACGCGCCGGCATGATGGATTCGATCGGCGTGCGATAGAGGCTGTCGGCCGAGGCGAAATCCGGCCCGGCAGCGATCAGCACCGCGCCGCCCTGTTCGACGTAGCTGCGCACGTTGTCGAGATAGATCGACGGCAGGATGCCGCGCCGCTTGTAGCGGTCGAAGATGATGAGGTCGAAATCCTCGATCTTTTCGAGGAACAGTTCGCGGGTGGGAAAGGCGATCAGGGACAGTTCGCGCACCGGCACGCCATCCTGTTTCTCGGGCGGGCGCAGGATGGTGAAATGCACCAGGTCCACCGAGCTGTCAGATTTCAGCAGGTTGCGCCATGTGCGGCCGCCGGGATGCGGCTCGCCCGAGACCAGCAGGACCGAGAGCCGGTCGCGGACGCCGTTGATCTGCACCAAGGCGGTGTTGTTGCGGTCGGTCAGTTCACCGTCCACGTAGGGCGTGGTGAACTGCAGCACGTTGCGCCCGCCATGCGGCAGGGTCAGGGGCAGCTCGATTTCCCGGCCAAGCGGCACGTCGAAGCGTTGCGGTTCCTCGCCGTCGATGGAGATGTCCAGCGGCACGGTGGCGGGCGTTTCGGGGGCCGCGCCCTCGTCGGTGATGGTGAGGGTCATGGTGACTTCTTCACCGAGGATCGCGAAGGCGGGGGCGTTCTCGATCACCAGGCGGCGGTCCCAGTCGCTCTCGCGGCCGGTGTGCAGCAGGTGCAGCGGCGCGGGCAGGTCGGGGGCGCGGTCGATGTCGTGCAGGCGGCCATCCGACAGCAGGATCGCCCCGGCGATGCGGCCGCGCGGTTCCTCGGCCAGCGCCTCGGCCAGGGCGGTCATGGCCTGGGTGCCGCTGTTGTCGGCGCCGTCCGGCACGGTGATGCGGCGCAGTTCGGTGTTGTCGCGCGCGGCAAGGCGGGCGGCCAGTTCATCGGCGGCGCTGGCGGTGGTTTCGGCCCGGTCGGCCAAGCGTTGGCTGGCGCTTTGATCCTCGACCAGCAGCACGATGTCGGTCAGCGGTTCGCGGTCTTCCTGCTGGTAGACAGGACCGGTCAGCGCGGCGAGGATCACCAGCCCCGCCAGCGC
>JAASSQ010000313.1 GCA_021767845.1 Roseovarius sp.
CGGGTTTAACACGCAGGCCGACATCCGCGCGGTCAACCTGCGCTACGAAAAGGGCGTGGCGCTGTTCGACATCCTTCTGCAGGCCGAGGGCACAAGCATCGAGGGCTGCAGCCTGCCGATGCCGGGCGATCACAATGTCAGCAACGCGCTGTCGGCGGTCGCCGTGGCTCGTCACCTCGGCATGAAGCGCCGCGAGATCCGCGAGGCGCTGGCGGCCTTCGGGGGCGTCAACCGCCGCTTCACCCGCGTGGGCGAGGTGGACGGCGTGGCGATCATCGACGATTACGGCCACCACCCGACCGAGATCGCCGCCGTGCTCAAGGCCGCGCGCCAGGCCTGTGAGGGGCGGGTGATCGCGGTGCACCAGCCGCACCGCTACACGCGGCTGCATCACCATTTCAACGAGTTCTGCACCTGCTTCAACGAGGCCGATGTCGTGGCCATCGCCGAGGTCTATGCCGCCGGCGAAGACCCGATCGAGGGCGCGACGCGCGACGACCTGGTGGCCGGGCTGATCCGGGCGGGCCACCGCCACGCCCGCGCGATCACCAATCTGGACGATCTGGTCCGGCTGGTGAAGGAGCAGGCCACCGAGGGCGACATGGTCGTTTGCCTGGGAGCGGGCACGATCAGTTCCTGGGCCAACAGCCTGCCCGAGCGGTTGAAAGGCGCATAAAAGGGATGGCCCGGAAAACATGGGTTTTCCGGCCGCCCGCCCAAGGCAAGACCGGGGGCGCAGATGGCTGAAGCACTCAAGCGGCGGATCGGGCTGGGCCTGCTGACGGCCTATGGCGTGGGCGTCATGGTGGGCGCCGGCATCTACGTTCTGGTCGGTGCGGTGGCCGCCGAGGCGGGCATCTGGGCGCCCTTGTCCTTTCTGGTCGCGGGGCTCATCGCGGCGCCCACGGCGCTCAGCTATTCCGAGTTTTCCACCCGCCTGCCCGAAGCGGCGGGCGAGGCGATCTTCGTGGCCAAGGGGCTGGCGCGGCCGTGGCTGGCCGTGCTCGTCGGGCTGGCGGTGGTGGCCGCGGGCACGGTCTCGGCGGCGGCGGTGCTGCGGGGCGGCACCGGATACCTGACTACGGTGGTCGATCTGCCGTTCTCGGCGACCGCGCTTGTCATGGGGCTGATCCTTTTGGGCGTCGCGATCGCGGGGGTTCTGGAAAGCCTGACGGTCGCGGCCGTCTTCACGGCGGTCGAAGTGGTCGGGCTTGCGCTCGTCGTTTGGGCCGGTGCGGGCGGCGAGGCCGTGGCCGACTACACCGCGCCGCCCGCGATCGTGTGGTCGGGCGTGGCCTCGGCCGCGGTGCTGGCGTTCTTCGCCTTCATCGGGTTCGAGGACATCGTGAACATGGCCGAGGAGGTGCGCGACCCCACCCGCACCTTGCCGCGCGCGATCCTTCTGGCGCTGGCGATCACAAGCCTGCTTTACATGCTGGTCAGCTGGGCGGCGGTGCGGGTTGTGCCGCTGGACACCCTGTCCACCAGCGAACAGCCCCTTGCCCTGGTCTGGACGCATGGGCGCGGCGAGGGCGGCGCGGGGTTCCTGTCGCTGATCGCGGTGGCGGCGGCGATGAACGGCATCCTGGCTCAGATCGTCATGGCCAGCCGGGTGCTGTTCGGCGTGGGCAAGCGCACGGCGTGGCTGTCGGTTTTCCACCATGCGCATCCGCGCTTCGGCACGCCGGTTCTGGCGACCTCGGTGATCGGCGGGCTGGTGATCGGCATGGCGGTGCTGCTGCCCGTCTCCTACCTGGCCGAGGCGACCTCGGCCATCCTGTTGTCGGTCTTCGTGCTGGTCAACGCCGCACTGATCGCGATGAAACGGGCCGCGCCCGAGGCGCCGTTCCGGGTGCCGATGGCCGTGCCCGTGCTGGGCCTCGTGGGGTCGCTGGCCGCGCTGGCCGTCAGTTTTGGAGCCGTGGGATGAACCTGTCGCTGATATTGGCGTGCCTGTGGCTGGTGCTGGCCAACCTCCTGGCGATGATCCCCAGCCGGGACAGGCATGTGCGCCGGGCCATGGCGCTGATCGCGATCGGGGTTCCCATCCTGGGCTTTGTCACCTATCAGAACGGGCCGTGGTGGGGGCTTGCGCTTCTCGCCGCGGGAATGAGCGTTCTGCGCTGGCCGGTGATCCGTCTGGGCCGCTGGTTTTTCAACACGCTGAGGTGACCCGATGATCCTGCCCGACGTGCGCGGCAAGCTGACCGAGAACCGCCCCCTGTCCGAGCTGACATGGCTGCGCGTGGGCGGGCCGGCCGATTGGCTGTTCCAGCCTGCCGACCTTGATGATCTGGCCGCGTTTCTGGGCGCGCTCGATCCGCAGGTCGCGGTGTTCCCGATGGGGGTCGGCAGCAACCTGATCGTGCGCGACGGGGGCTTGCGGGCCGTGGTCATCCGGCTGGGGCGCGGCTTCAACGGGATCACCATCGACGGCACCCGCGTCACCGCGGGCGCCGCGGCGCTCGATGCCCATGTGGCCCGTAAGGCGGCGGCCGCGGGGCTGGACCTGACCTTCCTGCGCACGATCCCCGGCGCGATCGGCGGCGCGGTGCGGATGAACGCAGGCTGCTATGGCACCTATACCGCTGATCGTTTCGTGCAGGCCCGCGCCGTGACCCGCGACGGGGGCATCGTCACGCTCGGCGCCGAGGATCTGAACTTCCGCTACCGGCAGACCGATCTGCCCGAGGGCTGGGTGATCGTCGAGGCCACGTTCGAGGCGCCCAAGGGCGATCCCGACGCGCTCGACGCGCGCATGACCGCACAACTCGCCAAGCGCGACGAAACCCAGCCCACCAAGGACCGCACCGCCGGCAGCACCTTTCGCAACCCCGCCGGATTCTCCAGCACCGGGCGCGCCGACGATGTGCATGACCTCAAGGCATGGAAGGTGATCGACGACGCGGGAATGCGCGGTGCACGCCGGGGCGGCGCGCAGATGAGCGAGAAGCACTCCAACTTCCTCGTCAACACCGGCACGGCTACCGCCGCCGATCTCGAAGGATTGGGCGAGGAGGTGCGAAAAAGGGTTTTCCAAAACAGTGGAATAGAGTTACATTGGGAAATCATGAGGGTCGGCGAACCGGCCCCCTGACGCCAAGGCAGGCGTTTCAATAAAAAAGGGCCGCAAACGGCCCGCGACTTTGAGGCACGAGTTGGGACTTTCGAGCGGAAAATCCCCGACTGTGGCGGTGATGATGGGTGGCCCCTCGGCCGA
>JAASSQ010000314.1 GCA_021767845.1 Roseovarius sp.
CTGCCCCTTGCCAAGCCATCAGATCATCTCCTGCGCCTTGGCGGCACGGCGTTGTTTTTCCAGCTTTTTCTGGTTCAGCGCGCGGTAATCCTCGCGGATATTGGGGCTGGCCTCCCAGATGCCGGCACTGTCGCCCGCGCCCACGCCCTTGAAGAAGTCGCGCATGTAATCCATCCGCGCCTTGCTGGCCATCGCGGCATTGACCACCTCGGCCAGGCTGCCGGCGCCCGCAGGCCCCATAAGCGGCCGCGCCGAGATGAGGTTCGTGTAGTAAAGGGCTGGTATCGCACGCTCTTTGGCCTTCTGCACCACCGGGGTCGTGCCAATGGCCAGATCGGGCTTCACCCCCTCCATCGCCGCGCAATCCTCTTCCAGCGAGGCGCGGAAATTCACCGTCACACCCTTGGCGCGCAGCCATTCCGCATCGGCCTCGGACCAGGGTGTTTTCGGGCAGGCGGTGCCGACATATGGGATGTCCGCGCCGCTTTCGATCAGCAGGCGCGCGACCAGCAGTTCGCTGCCTTCATATCCGCTTAACGTGATCGTGCCATTGATGGGCGCGGCACTCAGCGCGCCCCGAATCGCGGGCAAAAACGCGTTCTGCGCCTGCGCGACCTTGTCGGCCGGCAGGCCGAAGGCGTCACCGATGGCCGACAGCCACGCGGCGGTGCCGTCATGGCCCACGGGCGCGCTGCCCACGACCGGGCGGCCCGCCGCCCGGAATTCGCGCACGGCGGCGGTGTAGAACGGGTGGATCGCCGCGACCGCGCCGCAATCCAGCGCGGCATATAGCTCGCGCCATTCGCGGCAGGGCACCACGGGCCCGGCGGCCAGACCCATCGGCGCCAGCATCTGCCCGATGATGACCGGATCGGCCGGGAACATCTCGCCCAGCAGGGAAACGGTGGGGCGGTCCGACAGGCCACGCTCGGGTGCCGGCACGGGGCCGGCCTCGGCCTCAGCGCGGGCATAGTTCAGCATGGCACCGGCCAGCACATCCTTGGCCTCGGCATGGGTTGGGATGCCGAAGCCCGGCACGTCGATGCCGACGATCCGCACCCCGTTGATTTCCTTGGGCAAAAGCCTGAGCGGCACACCGCTGGCCGTGGGCACGCAAAGGTTGGTCACGACCACCGCATCGAAGCGGTCGGGATCGGCCAGCTCATGCACGCTGTCGCGGATATCCTCGAACAGCTTGCCGGTGACCAGCGTTTCGGAATTGAACGGAACGTATCCCACCGACCGCCGCGCGCCGTAGAAATGGCTGACGAAGGTCAGGCCATAGACGCAGCAGGCCGAGCCCGACAGAACCGTGGCCACGCGCTTCATCCGCAACCCCACCCGCAGGCTGCCGAAGGCTGGGCACATGCTTTGCGGCTTGTCATGCGGGCCTTGCGGGTAATCCTTGGCGTATTGATCCAGCAGATCGGATTGCCCGGCCATGCGGGCGGCCTTTTCCATCTCGGCGCCCGAATGGCAGCCCGGCCCAGGATCGCCCTGCATGTCAGGGGGGTCCGACCGGGCCTCGCCCATCGTCACCTGCGCGTCGGCGGCGGTGTCATATGTGACCTCATCGCTCATGCGGGTCTCCAGGGCTCACGCATCGTCATAGATCACCTCCAGGCTGTCGCGCGGCGCGGCGTTCTTGCCGCGCATGTCGGCATCGGTCGCAGGCTCCAGCGTGATGCCCGCGCCGGTGTCCGACCCATCGAACAGCCCCAGCAAGCCGTCCTGATCCAGCGGCGCGGGCCGCACCGGCGGCGCGCCGGACACGGCCTCGGCCAGCCCGGCGAAAAGGTCGCCCCATTGGCTTTGGGCCGTGCCAACAATCTGGTAATTCGCGGATTTCTTGCGCAGGTCATCGTCCTGCGGGATCGCGGCCAGCACGGGGATGTCCACGGCTGCGGCAAAGGCCTGCGCCTCGCCCGAGCCGTCATCCTTGTTGATGACCAGCCCCGCGACGCCCACGTTGCCGCCCAGCTTGCGGAAATACTCCACCGCCGAGCACACGTTGTTGGCCACGTAAAGCGATTGCAGGTCGTTCGAGCCGACAAGGATCACCTTCTGCGCCATGTCGCGCGCGATCGGCAGGCCGAAGCCACCGCAGACCACGTCGCCCAGGAAATCCAGCAGGACATAATCGAAATCCCAGTCGTGAAAGCCCAGCTTTTCCAGCAGTTCAAAGCCGTGGATGATGCCGCGCCCGCCGCAGCCGCGCCCCACTTCGGGGCCGCCCAGCTCCATCGCGAAAACCCCGCCGCGCTTGAAACAGACATCGCCGATCTGCACCTGTTCACCGGCCAGGTTCTTCTTGGTCGAAGTCTCGATGATCGTGGGGCACGCCTTGCCCCCGAACAGTAGCGAGGTCGTGTCGGACTTCGGGTCGCAGCCGATCAGCAACACGCGCTTGCCCTGCTCGGCCATCATGTGACTGAGATTGGCCAGGGTGAAGCTTTTGCCGATTCCGCCCTTGCCGTAGATCGCGATGATCTGGGTCTTGCTGGCCGGTTCGCCCTGCGGCACCTCGAGCGTCGGCTCGGTGGCCGCCTCGTCGCGCAGGCGCTGGTCGAAATCCTTCAGGTTCGGCACGTCGTCCTTCACGCTGCATCCTCCCAGTCGAGTATCATTTTCAGGCAGGCGGGATCGTCGAAGGCCGTGCGATAGGCCTCGGGCGCGGCCTTTGCAGGCGCGCGGTGGGTGATCAGCCCGTCAAGCGACAGCGCACCGCTGTCCACCAGAGCCGCGGTCGCGTCCAGGTCCGCGCGCGTCCATTCGGCGGCCACGCGGAACCGCGCCTCCTTCATGAAGGCAGGCGGAAAGGCAAAGCTCAGCGCCTCGGGATAGAAGCCAGCCAGCACGATCTCGCCGCCCTTGCGGATGCGGCCCACCAGGTCGTTCAGGATGCCCGGATGGCCCGAGGCGTCGTAGATCGCGGCATAATCGCGGCGCGGATCGTCCTCGGGCGCGATCACCTGGTAGCCCTGCGCGCCGCTGCGGCGGCCCGGCTGGCTCTCCCAGACGGTCGGCGCGGGGGCGCCTGCCGCGACGGTCAAACGCGCCAGCAGGCGGCCCAGCACCCCGTGCCCCACGATCAGGTCGGGCACGGCCTTGTCCAGCCCCGCCATGGCGTGCCGCGCCGTGGCAGCCAGCGCCAGCAGCGCACCCTGCGGCCCCAGGGCGGGATCGATTCGCGTGACGCGCTCGGCCTTCGTCAC
>JAASSQ010000315.1 GCA_021767845.1 Roseovarius sp.
CGCGTGGCCGCCTATTTCCACACCGGCGGCACCACGGGGATGCCCAAGGTCGCGCAGCACCGCTATTCCGGCATGATCTACAACGGCTGGCTGGGGCACCGCCTGCTGTTCACCGAGAATGACAGCGTGATGTGTCCGCTGCCGCTCTTCCACGTCTTCGCCTGCCACGTGATCCTGATGGCGATGCTGAAATCGGGGGCGCATGGCGTCTTCCCGACACCCGCGGGCTATCGCGGCGACGGGGTGTTCGACAATTTCTGGAAACTCTGCGAGCGGTGGAAAACCACCTTCATCATCACCGTGCCCACCGCCGTGTCGGCACTGATGCAGCGCAAGGTGGATGCCGATGTCTCGACCGTGAAGAACGCGTTTTCCGGCTCCGCCCCGATGCCGCTGGAACTGTTCAACCGCTTCGAATCGGCCACCGGCATGACCGTGATCGAAGGCTACGGCCTGACCGAGGCGACCTGCCTCGTCTCCTGCAACCCGCCCGAGGGCCAGAAGAAGGTGGGCTCGGTCGGCGTGCCGTTCCCCTACACCGACGTGCGGATCTACAAGACTGCCGAAGACGGCGCGCCGGTCGAATGCGCCGTGGACGAGGTGGGCGAGATCTGCATCGCCAACCCCGGCGTCAACGCGGGCGAAACCTATACCGAGGCGGCCAAGAACGCCGACCTGTATTTCCACGACCGCTACCTGCGCACCGGCGATCTGGGCCGGCTCGATCCCGACGGCTACCTTTGGATCACCGGCCGCGCCAAGGATCTCATCATCCGCGGCGGCCACAACATCGACCCCGCCGAGATCGAAGAGGCGCTGATGGCCCATGCCGACGTGGCCATGGCCGGCGCCATCGGCCAGCCCGACGCCCATTCCGGCGAAATCCCCTGCGCCTATGTCGAGCTTGTCGAAGGCGGCACCGCCACCGGCGCCGACCTTCTCGAACATTGCAAGGTCCACGTGCATGAACGCGCCGCCATCCCGCGGCATGTCGAGGTGCTCGACGAGCTGCCAAAGACCGCCGTGGGCAAGGTCTTCAAACCCGACCTGCGCAAGCGCGCCATCACCCGCATCTACGACGCCGCATTGGCAGAGGCGGGGCTGAACGTCCGGGTGGCACAGGTGATCGACTCCAAGAAACGCGGGCTCGTCGCACAGCTCGAGCGCACCGGCGACGTGGACGAAGAACAGGTCTCCCACGTGCTCGGCCAGTTCACCCGCCCCTGGGAATGGGCCGACGAGGCCGACTCCGAGGCCGCCTGACCCTTCATCTGGCCACAAATACCTCGGGGGAGTCGCGCCGCAGGCGCGGCGGGGGCAGCGCCCCCCCCCCGACCCCCGGCCAAGAAAAACCCGGCCTCGCAGCGTGGCCGGGTTTTTACATTTCAAAGCAGCCGGCGAGGGCTCAGCTCACGTCCTTGTAGCTGATTTCCTTCTGGTCCTCGCCCACGCGGCCGCGCCGCACCAGCAGCCGGTTCAGCGCGTTGACATAGGCTTTCGCACTGGCCACCACCGTATCGGTGTCCGCCGACTGGCCGGTGGCGATGTTGCCCTCTTCCTCCAGCCGCACCGAAACCGTGGCCTGCGCGTCGGTGCCCTCGGTCACGGCATGAACCTGATACAAAGACAGATGCGCCTCGTTGGGATGCAGCTCGCGCACCGCCTTGAAGGTCGCATCGACCGGGCCGTCGCCGGTCTGCACGGCGCTCTTTTCGACGCCGTCGATGGTCATCACCAGCTCGGCCTCGGCCGGCCCGCCGGTGCCGCAGACCACGCGCAGCGATTTCACCACCAGCCGGTCGGTGGCTTCGTCCTCGCCGGCGCGCATCAGCGCGACAAGATCCTCGTCATAGACTTCCTTCTTGCGGTCGGCCAGGTCCTTGAACCGCACGAACATGTCGTTGAGCTGGTTCTCGGCCAGCTCATAGCCCAGATCCTTCAGCTTGGCGCGCAGCGCCGCGCGGCCCGAATGCTTGCCCAGCACGATGTTGGTCTCGGTCAGGCCCACATCCTCGGGGCGCATGATCTCGAAGGTCTCGGCGTTCTTCAGCATCCCGTCCTGGTGGATGCCCGATTCATGCGCAAAGGCGTTCTTGCCCACGATCGCCTTGTTGTATTGCACCTGGAAGCCGCTCACGGTCGAGACCCGGCGCGAGATGTTCATGATCTTGCGGCTGTCCACGCGGGTGTAATAGGGCATGATGTCCCCACGCACCTTCAGCGCCATCACCACCTCTTCCAGCGCGGTGTTGCCGGCGCGTTCGCCCAGCCCGTTGATCGTGCACTCGATCTGGCGCGCCCCGCCCGCCACGGCGGCCAGCGCGTTGGCCGTGGCCATGCCCAGATCGTTGTGGCAATGGGTGGCGAAAACGATCTCGTCAGCGCCCGGCACCTCCTCGATCAGGCGGCGGATCAGCTCGGCGCTTTCGACCGGCGCGGTATAGCCCACCGTGTCGGGAATGTTGATCGTGGTGGCCCCGGCCTTGATCGCGATCTCCACGACGCGGCGCAGGTAATCCCACTCGGTCCGCGTGGCATCCATCGGCGACCATTGCACGTTGTCGCACAGGTTGCGGGCATGGGTCACGGTCTCGTGGATGCGCTCGGCCATCTCGTCCTGCGTCAGGCCGGGAATGGCGCGATGCAGCGGCGAGGTGCCGATGAAGGTGTGGATGCGCGGGCGGTGCGCGTGTTTCACCGCCTCCCAGCAGCGGTCGATATCCTTGAAATGCGCGCGCGCCAGCCCGCAGATCGTTGCGTCCTTCGATCGTTTGGCGATCTCGCTCACCGCGCGGAAATCCCCCTCCGAGGCGATGGGGAAACCGGCCTCGATGATATCGACGCCCATCTCGTCCAGCAGCGATGCGATCTCCAGCTTCTCGGCATGGGTCATGGTCGCGCCGGGGCTTTGCTCGCCGTCGCGCAGCGTGGTGTCGAAAATCAGCACGCGATCCTTGTCCGCTTCGGGCGAAACAGTCTTGGTCTGGTCAGTCATGTCGGGTCTCGTTCGTTGTCCTAAGCCTCGTGGCGCGAAAAGGCACAGCCTCTGAGCGGTCGCGCCGGAACGGCACGCTCAGAGGCGGCTTAGGAGCAGCAGGGCGCAAACGCAACCCGCCCGAACGGGCGCCGCGGCGAAAGCGATATGGTCCTGCGTCATCATGGCGCAAAGTATAGGGATCACGGCGCGCGATGAAAACCCCCGGATTTC
>JAASSQ010000064.1 GCA_021767845.1 Roseovarius sp.
CGATCACGTGGTATGCGCGTGGCTATTATTACGAAGCCAAGCGCAAGGGTCTTCTGGTGGAAACCGGGCTGCGGCCCGCCTAGGCGGCGTAGTCCGAGCCTTCGGCATCCAGCAGCGCCTTGAGTTCGGCCAGATGCTTGTCCGCCTGACCGGGATAGTCCTCAAGCTCGCTGGCGGTCTTTTCCGCGATCTCGTCGGACAGAATACGCAGTTTCTGCCCGGTCTGAAGCGCACGGATATAGGTCTCGGCTGCGCGCTCGAAGTAATAGAGCCGATTGAAGGTGTCGGCCACAGTGTCCCCGATGACCATGACGCCGTGGTTGCCCATGATCATCACCTTCTTCTTCGGGTCATCGAAAAGCTGCGCACAGCGTTCGCCTTCATCCTCGAAGGCCAGCCCGCCATAGCCATCGTCGATCACGTAGCGGTTGAAGAAGGTCGCGCAATTCTGGTCGATCGGCGGCAGGCTGCTGTCGGCCAGACAGGCCAGCACGGTTGCATGGATCGAATGGACATGCATGGCGCAGCGCGCATGCGGGCAGTGCCGGTGCAACCCTCCGTGCAGGCCCCAGGCGGTGGGGTCGGGCGCACCGGGTTTCGACAGCGTGTCGGGATCGTTGGCATCCACCTCGATCAGGTCGCTTGCCTTGATGCGGGCAAAATGCATCTGGTTGGGGTTGATGAGAAAGCGCGTGCCATCCTCGTTGATCGCAAGGCTGAAATGATTGGCCACCCCTTCGTGCATGTTCAGGCGCGCGGTCCAGCGGAAGGCGGCTGCCAGATCCACCCGCTCGGCCCAGTGATCCATGTTCGGGGCAAGCTGCGTTACGGTCATGTCGTCATGTCCTTTCGTTCTGCGTGGGTCAGCGGGCGCGAGGGCACCCAGGCATAGCCGTCGGGGCACAGGATGATTGCCTCGCGCAGGCCGTGCGGCTTGTTCACGGGCGGCTGCAATATGCTGCCGCCGGCCCGGTCCACGCGGGCCGCGGCGGCATCGGGGTCGCAGTCATAAAGCCGAAGTTCAAGGCCCGCGCCGCGAGGCAGGGTCTCGGGCAAGAGCCCGGCCAGAGGATTCGCGGAATAGGTGCCGTCGGCATGGATCTGCATGACATGCGCACCCTGCGACAGGATTGCGAAATCGGCGCTGAGTCGATGCACCTGCAAACCGAACACCTCGGCGGCGAAATGCGCCGTGCGCCGCACGTCGCGGGCCAGGAGGTTGATGCCGAAGCCGCGCAGGGACGCGCCGAACTCCTCTGGCGTGACGGTTTCGTAATCCATGCGGGTCGCGCGCCTTGCAATGCCGTGATGCGACCAGCTTGATCGCCGGACCGGGCCGTGTCAACGTGCGCCCCGACCAACCCCGAGCGACAAAGGACCACCCGATATGCCAATGGACGCCCCCGCCGGGTTCCGATGCCCCGACCTGCCCGGCCCGGAGACGTTCACTGACGCCCAAGCGGCGGTCGAACGCCTGATCCTGCTGTATGATCGGGCCATCGACTTTCTGTCGGCCGAGTTCTCGGGCGCGCTGCGCGGCAAACTGCCCGCGCAACGGGCGCGCGCCCACTACCCCGAGATTCGCATCACAACGACGACACATGCGCAGGCCGACAGCCGGCTGGCCTTCGGTCATGTCGCGGCGCCGGGCACCTATGCCACGACCATCACCCGACCCGACCTGTTCCGGCACTACCTTGAACAACAGATCGGCCTTCTGATGGAAAACCACGCCGTGCCGGTCACGGTCGGCATGTCGGATACGCCCATGCCGATCCATTTCGCGGTGGCCAACGACCCGTCCATCGTCGTTCCGCAGGAAGGCGCCGCCGAGTTCACGCTGCGCGACTTCTTCGACGTGCCGGACCTGAGCACGACCAGCGACGACATCGTGAACGGCACCGCGCGCCCCGCGCCTGACGGGACCGAACCGCTTGCGCCGTTCACCGCGCAGCGGGTGGATTACTCGCTGGCGAGGCTGTCGCACTACACCGCGACCGACCCCGAGCATTTCCAGAACCACGTGCTGTTCACCAATTACCAGTTCTACGTCTCGGAATTCGAGGCCTACGCCCGCAAGATGCTGGACGACCCGCAAAGCGGCTACACCGCCTTCGTCAGCACGGGCAACGCGACGATCACGGCCGGTGATCAGGGCCTTCCGGCAACCGAGAAGCAGCCCCAGATGCCCGCCTATCACCTCAAGCGCGGGGATGGATCGGGCATCACGCTGGTCAATATCGGCGTGGGACCATCGAACGCCAAGACCGCCACGGATCACATCGCGGTTCTGCGCCCCCACGCCTGGATCATGGTGGGCCACTGCGCGGGGCTGAGGAACACCCAGCAACTGGGCGATTTCGTTCTGGCACACGCCTATCTGAGGGAAGACCGGGTGCTGGATGCCGACCTGCCCTCCTGGGTGCCGATCCCGGCCTTGGCCGAAATCCAGATCGCGCTGGAACACGCGGTCGAGGTGGAAACCCAGCTCGAGGGCTACGACCTCAAGCGCGTCATGCGCACCGGCACCGTGGCCAGCTTCGACAACCGCAACTGGGAGCTGCGCGACCAGTCCGGGCCGGTGCAGCGGCTCAGCCAGTCGCGCGCCATCGCGCTCGACATGGAAAGCGCCACGATCGCGGCCAACGGGTTCCGGTTTCGCGTGCCCTACGGCACGTTGCTGTGCGTCTCGGACAAGCCGCTGCACGGTGAACTGAAACTGCCGGGCATGGCCTCGGATTTCTACAAGACCCAGGTCTCGCGCCACCTGATGATCGGGATACGGGCCATCGAGACGCTTCGCGACATGCCGCTGGAACGGATCCATAGCCGGAAATTGCGCAGCTTCAGTGAAACCGCATTCCTCTAGCCGGCAAAAATCACCTCAAAATGCAGGAAAATAGCTTGCTTTTCGCTACTATTCATTGTGTTTGGTCACAACATACAGTTAAATTCCGCGCATGAGGCCCCAAGAGCGGGCAGTTGAAGGAGACCAAGAAATGGCAAAACCGATGACCAAAACCCAGCTCGTAGCGGCCCTCGCCGAGGAAATGGGAACCGACAAGAAATCCGCAAGCGCCGCGCTTGACGCCGTGACCAACATCATCACCCGCGAAGTGGCGAACGGTGGTGCTGTCACGCTGCCCGGCGTCGGCAAGATCTACTGCCGCGAGCGTCCCGAGCGCATGGTCCGCAACCCGGCCACCGGCGAGCAGATCAAGAAGGACGCCGACAAGGTGGTCAAGATGACCATCGCCAAGGCTCTGAAGGACAGCGTCAACAGCTGACCTTGCAAACCCCGCGAGTTTCGGAAAGGGTCGCCCCGCACGGGCGGCCCTTTTCAGTTTCAGGAGGCAGGCAATGGACATTCGGGCGATCGCGATGGGGCTGGCCTTTGCGGTCATGTGGTCCAGCGCCTTCACATCCGCCCGGATCATCGTGGCCTCGGCACCGCCGCTGACCGCGCTCAGCCTGCGGTTCCTGATCTCGGGCATCCTCGGCGTGCTGATCGCCCGTGCACTTGGCCAAAGCTGGCACCTGACACGCGGCCAATGGCGCGCGACGATCATCTTCGGCATCTGCCAGAACGCGCTTTACCTGGGCCTCAACTTCGTCGCTATGCAGACGGTCGAGGCATCGCTGGCCGCGATCATCGCCTCTACGATGCCGCTTCTGGTCGGTCTGGCCAGTTGGGTCCTGTTCGGCGAACGCATCGGCCCGCTTGGCGCCTTCGGGCTGATCGCGGGCGTGATCGGCGTGACCATCATCATGGGCTCGCGCCTGCAAGGCGGCGCCGACCTTTTCGGCGTGGCGCTGTGCGTGGGCGGCGTGCTGGCGCTGACCCTTGCCACCCTGTCGGTGCGCGGCGCCACGTCGGGCGGCAATTTCCTGATGGTGGTCGGGCTGCAGATGCTGGTGGGCAGCGCCGTTCTGGGCATGGTGGGCCTCAGCACCGAGACCATCGAGATCACCTGGAGCTGGCAGCTGATCGCGGCCTTCGTCTACACCACCCTGATCCCCGGTCTGGCGGCCACCCTGGTCTGGTTCCTGCTGGTCAACCGGATCGGGGCGATCAAGGCCGCGACGTTCCATTTCCTCAACCCGTTCCTCGGCGTGCTGATCGCCGCACTGATCCTCGGCGAAAGCCTGGGACTGTGGGACATGGTGGGGGTCGTGGTCGTGATGGGCGGCATCCTTGCCGTGCAGCTGTCGCGGCAGAAACAGCCCGCCGCCTGACAAGGCCGCCTCTTCTTCTGTTCACAAATATCCCGGGGAGCGCGAGGGGCTGGCCCCTCGCCGCGCAACACCCGCCGCCGCGTTATCCGATGGCGCCGCGCGGGCCTTCGCCCACTTGCCCGCGGTGCAACAGCCAGTGATCCAGGATCACGCAGGCCATCATCGCTTCGGCGACCGGAACCGCCCGGATGCCGACGCAGGGATCATGGCGGCCCTTGGTGACCACCTCGGTCGAGCTGCCATCCGTGCGGATCGACCGGCGCGGCGTCAGGATCGAGGATGTCGGCTTGACCGCGAAACGAACGACGATGTCCTGCCCGGTGGAAATCCCGCCAAGGATACCGCCGGCATGGTTCGAGGAATATTCTGGACCCGCCTCGCCCATGAAGATCTCGTCGGCGTTCTCGGTGCCGGTCAGGCGCGCCGCGGCCATGCCCTCGCCGATCTCGACGCCCTTGACGGCGTTGATCGACATCATCGCGGCCGCGAGATCGGTATCGAGCTTGCCATAGACCGGCGCCCCAAGGCCCGCCGGGGCACCGCGCGCCACGACCTCGATCTCGGCCCCGACCGAGTTCTTGTCCTTGCGCAGCTTTTGCAGGTAGGCCTCCCATTCCGCCGCAGCATCGGCGTCGGGAATCCAGAAATCGTTGCTGTCGATCGCGTCCCAGTCGAACCTGTCACGGTCGATCGCGATCTCGCCCATCCGGGTCATGTAGCCCTTGATCTCGACCCCCGGCGCAAGGCTGGCCAGCGCCGCGCGGGCAATTCCGCCCGCCGCCACGCGGGCCGCCGTTTCCCGCGCCGAACTGCGCCCGCCGCCGCGATAGTCGCGAATGCCGTATTTCTGGTGATAGGTGATGTCGGCATGCCCCGGCCGGAAGGTCCGGGAAATCTCGCCATAGTCGCGGCTGCGCTGATCGGTATTCTCGATCATGAGCTGGATCGGCGTGCCGGTCGTCTGGCCCTCGAACACCCCCGACAGGATGCGCACCGCGTCAGGCTCGTTGCGCTGCGTGGTGTTCTTGTTCTGGCCGGGGCGGCGCTTGTCCAGCCAGTGCTGCAGGAAGGCCTCGTCCACCTCGATGCCGGGCGGGCAACCATCGACCGTGGCGCCAAGCGCCGGACCGTGGCTTTCGCCCCAGGTGGTGACCCGAAACAGATGTCCGAAAGTGTTGAGGCTCATGATCCTGCGCTCCTTTGGCCCGTGATCTAGCCGCGCAGGCGCAGCGCCTCAAGCGATTTCACATCGCGGGGCGCGGGCCGCCCCCACAAGCGAAGCGGCCCGCGCCACCAAGACAGGGCATTTTCAGCCCTTCACGATCTTTTGCGGCGAGATCACGTCGATCCCGAGCGCGCGCCCGACGGCATAGTAGGTCAGCTGACCAGCATGCACGTTCAACCCGTTAAGCAGATGCGGATCGTCGGCACAGGCTTGCCGCCAGCCCTTGTCGGCCAGAGACAGCATGAACGGCATAGTCGCGTTGCCAAGCGCGATGGTCGAGGTGCGCGCCACGGCACCCGGCATGTTGGCCACGCAGTAATGCATGACGCCATCCACCTCGTAGATCGGGTCGGCATGGGTCGTCGCGCGCGAGGTCTCAAAGCAGCCGCCCTGGTCGATCGCCACGTCCACCAAGGCCGCGCCGGGCTTCATGTCGGACAGTTGCGCGCGGGTCACCAGCTTGGGCGCCTCGGCGCCGGGGATGAGCACCGCGCCGATCACCATGTCGGCCTCGGCCAGGTGTTCGGCCAGCAGACCGGCGGAGGAGTAGCCGGTGTTGAACGCATTGCCGAACACGTCATCGAGATAGCGCAGGCGCGGCAGCGAGCGGTCCAGCACGGTCACGTCCGCGCCCATCCCCGCCGCGATACGCGCGGCATGGGTGCCCACGACACCGCCCCCGATCACCAGCACGCGGGCCGGGCCGACACCGGGCACGCCGCCCATCAACACACCACGGCCGCCATTGGCCTTTTGCAGCGTCCAGGCCCCCACCTGCGGCGCCAGGCGCCCCGCCACCTCGGACATCGGCGCCAGCAGGGGCAGACCGCCGTTGGCGTCGGTCACGGTCTCGTAGGCGATGCAGGTCGCGCCCGATGCGATCAGGTCATGCGTCTGCTCGGGGTCGGGCGCGAGGTGCAGGTAGGTGAACAGAACCTGTCCTTCGCGCAGCATCTTGCGCTCGACGGCCTGCGGTTCTTTCACCTTCACGATCATGTCGGCGGTGGCAAAGACCTCTTCGGCCGTGTCGATGATGGCGGCACCGGCGGCGGTGTAGTCGGCATCCTCGAACCCGGCGCCCTTGCCCGCGCCGGCCTGGATCAGAACCTCGTGGCCGTGGGCCACGGCCTCACGCGCGGCGTTCGGCGTCATGCCGACGCGGAATTCCTGTGGCTTGATTTCCGTCGGGCATCCGATTTTCATGGGCGAATCCTCCTCATCCTGATGACTGACAGGATGTCGCAGGCGGCGCGCAATTCGGTTGAAATTCCCCTCGCAATTCCGGGCATTTTGCGAATATTCTACGCCAATCTTGAACATTGCCCGGAAGGCATTGCGAATATGGCGCTTGATGCGATGGATCGTCGTTTGCTGCACGTGCTTCAGCGGCGCGGCAGGATCTCGAACGCCGATCTAGCCGAAGAGGTAAACCTGTCGGCAAGCGCCTGTCACCGGCGCGTCCAGCGGCTGGAGGCCGAAGGCTATATCCGCGACTATGTCGCGCTGCTTGACCCCCGCAAGCTGGGGGTGTCCGCCACCATCTTTGTCGAGATCACGCTCTCGACCCAGGCCGATGACGTGCTGGAAGCCTTCGAGAAGGCGGTCGCGCGCATTCCCGACGTGCTGGAATGTCACCTGACAGCAGGGGCCGCGGATTACATCCTCAAGGTCGTGGCCGAAAGCACCGAGGATTTCGCCCGCATCCACCGGCAATACCTGACCCGCCTTCCGAACGTCGCAAAGATGCAATCGAGTTTCGCGCTGCGGACCGTGTTCAGTACAACCGCGCTACCGGTCTGACGATTTGCAACACCCTCACAGACGAAAGTTAACGTAGGGTAACCAGTGCGGTTGCGCCCCGGATCGGGCACGCGCCGCATCGCGTGTTCGGGACAAATCGCTCTGCTTGCCATTCGGTGATCAATCGCGGATCTTCCGCGCATGGAATGGGATTACATCATCGTGGGCGCCGGCAGTGCCGGCTGCGTTCTGGCCAACCGCCTGAGCGGCATCGGAAAGAAAGTTCTTCTGCTGGAAGCCGGGGGGCGGGATTCCTACCACTGGATCCACATTCCGATGGGGTATCTCTACTGCATCGGCAACCCGCGCACAGATTGGTGTTTCCGTACCATCGAGGAGCCCGGCCTGAACGGCCGATCCCTGCTTTACCCGCGCGGCAAGGTTCTGGGCGGGTGCAGTTCCATCAACGGGATGCTGTATCTGCGCGGACAGGCGGCCGACTATGACGGCTGGCGGCAGATGGGCAATACCGGCTGGGGCTGGGACGACGTGCTGCCCTATTTCAAACGGTCCGAGGATTACGTTGACGGTCCGTCGGACCTGCACGGCTCGGGCGGCGAATGGCGGGTCGAGAACCAGCGGCTGCACTGGGACGTTCTGGACGACTGGAAAGCCGCCGCCGTGGCCGCCGGACTGCCCGAAACGGATGATTTCAACACCGGCGACAACGAGGGCGTAGGGTATTTCAAGGTCAACCAGCGCAAGGGTTGGCGGCTGAACACGGCGCGCGCCTTTCTGGGGGTGGCTACAGGCAATACCCTGAAGGTCGAGACCCAGGCCCATACCCGGCGCGTGCTGATCGAGAACGGCCGCGCCACGGGTGTCGAATACGAACAGGGCGGCGAGACAAGGACCGCTTTAGCGAAAGGCGAGGTGATCCTGAGCGCGGGGGCGATCGGCAGCCCGCAAATCCTGCAATTGTCGGGGATCGGGCCGGGGGAGCTGTTGCAGCGCCACGGGATCGAGGTGCTGCGCGATGTGCCGATGATCGGCGGCAACCTGCAGGATCATCTGCAATTGCGCTGCGCCTGGCGGCTGCGTCACGGGCGCACGCTGAACACGCTGGCCAATTCGGTCTGGGGCAAGGCGGCGATCGGGCTGGAATACCTGGTGCGGCGCAGGGGGCCGATGGCCATGGCGCCAAGCCAGCTTGGCGCCTTTGCGAAATCGCGGCCCGATCTGGCGACGGCGGATCTGGAATACCATGTGCAGCCCCTGTCGCTGGATGCCTTCGGGGAACCTCTGCACGATTTCCCGGGCCTGACCGCGAGTGTCTGCAACCTGCGGCCCGAAAGCCGGGGGACGGTCACCATCGCCTCGGCCGATCACAGGGACGCGCCGGTGATCGCGCCGAATTACCTGTCCACCGAAGGGGACCGGCAGGTGGCCGCGGCGTCGATACGGCTGACACGGTCGATCATGGCGCAGGCGCCGATGCAGCACTATGCCCCGCAAGAGATCAGGCCGGGGCCCGGCGCGAACACCGACGAGGAGTTGGCCAAGGCGGCGGGCGACATCGGCACCACGATCTTTCACCCCGTGGGCACCGTGCACATGGGCACCGAGGACAGCGCGCCGCTGGACCCGGAACTGCGATTGCGGGGGGTGGAGTGCCTGCGGGTGGTGGATGCCAGCGTGATGCCGACGATCACCAGCGGCAATACGAATGCGCCGACCATCATGATCGCCGAGAAAGCCGCCGACCTGATCGCCGCCGCCGCCAGATAGGGACCGGCCGGTAGCGCGGATACCCAAAGACACCGCGCCGCCGGCCGCTTTACACAAAAGGCAACTTGACACCGATCACAAGATAGGCGGCCGCCCTTGCGTGGTCGCGGGGAATTAACCTGCGCCTGTCCCCGCACCGCCCAACACCTACCGGCAACGCAAAAGGCCCCGGCATCTATGCCGGGGCCTTCCGCTATTTCGGGCAAAAGCCGGGCGTCAACCGTCGGCCTTTTCCTCTTTCTTGATCTCTTCGCCGGTTTCCTGATCGACGACCTTCATCGACAGACGCACCTTGCCGCGATCGTCGAAGCCCAGAAGCTTGACCCAGACTTCCTGACCTTCCTGCAGAACGTCGGAGGGGTGGTTCAGGCGGCGGTTCTCGATCTGGCTGACGTGCACAAGACCGTCGCGCTTGCCGAAGAAGTTCACGAAGGCACCGAAATCGACGATCTTGACGACCTTGCCCTTGTAAACCGCGCCTTCTTCCGGCTCGGCGACGATCGAGTGGATCATCTCGTAAGCCTTCTGGATCGCCTCGTTGTTGGGCGAGGCGATCTTGATGACGCCGTCGTCGTTGATGTCCACCTTGGCGCCCGAGGTTTCCACGATCTCGCGGATCACCTTGCCGCCCGAACCGATCACTTCACGGATCTTGTCGGTGGGCACGGTCATCGTTTCGATGCGCGGCGCGTGAACCGAGAAATCGCCTGCTTCGCTGAGCGCTTTGGACATCTCGCCCAGGATGTGCATCCGGCCGTCCTTGGCCTGGGCCAGGGCCTTTTTCATGATCTCGGGCGTGATGCCCGCGACCTTGATGTCCATCTGCAGCGAGGTGATCCCCTTTTCGGTGCCCGCAACCTTGAAATCCATGTCGCCGAGGTGGTCCTCGTCGCCCAGGATGTCGGTCAGGACGGCATATTCACCGTCGTCTTCCAGGATCAGGCCCATGGCCACACCGGCCACCGGCGCCTTGAGCGGCACGCCGGCATCCATCATGGACAGCGACCCGCCGCAGACCGACGCCATCGAGGACGAGCCGTTCGATTCGGTGATCTCGGACACGACGCGGATCGTGTAGGGGAAATCGGTAGGCGCGGGCAGAACCGCCTGCAGCGCCCGCCAAGCCAGCTTGCCGTGACCGATCTCGCGGCGGCCCGGAGGGCCGACGCGGCCCGCTTCGCCGACCGAGTAGGGCGGGAAGTTGTAATGCAACAGGAAGTTCGAGCGGAAATTCCCGTGCAGCGCGTCGATGATCTGCTCGTCGTCGCCGGTGCCGAGCGTGGTCACGACCAGCGCCTGAGTTTCACCACGAGTGAACAGGGCCGACCCGTGCGTGCGCGGCAGGAAGCCGGTTTCCGACACTATCGAGCGCACCTGATCCAGCGCGCGACCGTCGATCCGCTTGCCAGATTTCACGACATCGCCGCGCAGCACCGCGGACTCGAGCTTCTTCAAGGCCGAGCCGAGGTTCGCATCCTCGCGCTGCTCTTCGGAGAGGCCCTCGATGATCGCGTCCTTGGCGGCGGAAACGGCGGCCTGCCGCTCCTGCTTGTCGAGGATCGCGTAAGCGTCGCGCATCTTGTCCTCGCCCAGGGATTTCACAGCCGCGTAAAGCTCCGAGTAATCCGGCGGGGTGAAGTCGAACGGCTCTTTCGCGGTCTCTTCGGCAAGGTCAACGATGAGATCGACAACCGGCTTGATCTGCTCGTGCGCGAAGGTCACGGCGCCGAGCATCTCGTCTTCGCTCAGCTCATACGCCTCGGACTCGACCATCATCACGGCATCCTTGGTGCCGGCGACGACCAGATCAAGGCGCTGATCGGGGTTGTTGCGCAGGTCGTGCATGTCCTCGACATCGGGGTTCAGGATGTATTCGCCATCCTCGTAGCCCACGCGGCATCCGGCGATCGGGCCCATGAAGGGTGCGCCCGAAATGGTTAGCGCGGCCGATGCGGCGATCATCGCCACGATGTCGGGGTCGTTGACCAGATCGTGGCTGAGCACGGTGCACATCACCAGCACTTCGTTCTTGAAGCCATCCACGAAAAGCGGACGGATCGGACGGTCGATCAGGCGCGCGGTCAGCGTCTCTTTCTCGGTCGGACGCGCCTCGCGCTTGAAGAAGCCGCCGGGCACCTTGCCCGCGGCGTAGTATTTTTCCTGGTAGTGAACCGTGAGGGGAAAGAAGCTCTGGCCCTCTTTCGGTTCCTTGGCGTAGGTCACGTTGGCCATGACCGAGGTTTCGCCGAGCGTGGCGATGACCGAGCCATCCGCCTGACGGGCCACCTTGCCCGTTTCAAGTGTGAGGGTCTCTTCCCCCCACTGCATCGATTTTTTCACTTCTTTGAACATCGTCGTTTCCTAGCTGGAGGCGCTCTTGGGCGTATCCCAAGTCCTCCGTTTCAATGGCGGCCCCATTGCCGCCGACCCCAATCCATTCCCATGCGCCCGGGGTCAAAGGCATCACGTCTCAGATGGGCGCGCCATACCGCAGTTTCGCGCGTTTTTAAAGCGGCGATCACGCCAGAGTGTGCGAATCGGGGTTAATGGGCGGAAATGGCGCGGTTTTCGCGGATCGGTATCACGTCGGTATTACGTCGGTATCGCGTCGGTATTCGCACCGACGCCGCCCTGTGGTTAACAGGGCGCACGGTGCCGGCGGCTCAGAACACGGCGTGGTCCCCCAGATCGACACTCGCCTGCCCCCGGATCAGGGCGGCGTAGAAATCTTCCAGCGTATCGCTGCCGGTCTCGGGCGTGGCGTCGGCGTCGTAGCGGCCCGTTGCGCGATCAAGCAACAGCATCGACTCGGTCGCGTAATAGCGCCCGATCCGGGCCAGCTCGGCGGTATCGCGCAGCCGGGGCGAAAGCCCCCGGGCCAGACCCAGACCCGCGATGACGGTATCCATCACGCCGACCGGCACATGGCGGAACCGCGGGCGTTGCCCCAGAAGGCGGAACAGCATCTCGCCCTGCGCGCGGGGCGTGATCGCGGGGCCGGGGCCGCCGATGGGCAGGATGCGGCCCGCGCGCGCCGGATCGTCCAGGCAGTCGGCCAGATAGCGGGCAAGGTCACCGTCGCTGATCGGCTTGCAGGCGGTCAGCGCGCCATTGCCGAAAAGCAGAAAGGGCTTGCCCGCCTGCACCCGTGCGACCTGCCCCGACAGCGATTTGAAAAAGGCGGTCGGCCGCACGATCGAATAGATCAGGCCGGAGGCGATCAGCGCCGCCTCGGCGGCCAACTTGGCGTGCTGGAAGGCAAGGCGCGGTTTCTGCACGCAGAGCGCGGAGAGCAGCACGACATGCGACACGCCCGCCGCGCGCGCAGGCGCCAGCATGTCGGCATGGGCCTTGTGGTCGATGGCCCGGGCATCGCGGGCCATGCCGGTGCGCGAGGCCATGCAGGACACCACGGCATCGAACCGCTGCCCGTCGAACCCGTTACCCGCCAGCGAGGCGGGATCGGTCACATCGCCAAACCGCAGATCGGCCCCCGGCGGCAGGCCGCGGCGCGGATCGCCCTGCGCACCGGGGCGCAGGAAACAGGTGACGTGGTGGCCCTTGTCCAGAAGCGCCTGCACGGTGGCCCGCCCGATCATGCCGGTCGCACCCAGCACGAAAACGCGCCGGGGCCGGTCAGACGTGGTGAGGGGCATCGGCATGGGGTAGGTCCAGAACGCGCGAGCAATGCCCTTTGTGACGAAAAACGCCCGCTCTGGAAAGAGCGGGCGCCTGGTGATCCGGTGCGGATCGAAACCTTAGCGGCGGATGCCGAGGCGCTTGATGAGGTCCTGGTAGCGGCCCTCGTCCTTGGCCTTGAGGTAGTCCAGCAGCTTCCG
>JAASSQ010000316.1 GCA_021767845.1 Roseovarius sp.
CTGGATCTGTTCGATTCGCGCCGGGCTGGGATCGGACGCGTCCGACAGCGAGATCGCGCCGGCGGCGGACATGTCGAAGCTGGCCTCGAAATACTGGTAGGCGTCGTGGAACACGATGAAGTTCTTGCCGCGGACGGGATCGAGAATGGCGTCGATCTCGTCCGAGAGGGCGGCAAGTTCCTGCTGGCCGGCCTTGGCGTTGGCGAAATAGGTGCCCGCGTTGTCGGGGTCGGCCGCCGACAGTTCCGCGGCGATGACGTTCAGCCAGGCGGCGGCGTTGTCGGGCGAGAGCCAGGCATGGGGGTCATGGGCGCCGTGGGCATGGCCGTGGTCGTCGTGATCGTGGTCGTCGTGATCGTGGTCGTCATGGCCGTGATCGTCATGGCCATGATCGTCGTGATCCTTTTGCGCGTGCTCGTCGTCATGCTCATGATCGTGGTCATGGTCGGCGTGCTCGTCGCCGTGGCCGTGCTCGTCGTGCCCGTGATCGTCGTGCCCGTGATCGCCATGATCGTGCGCTTCGAAGAGCGCGCCGGAGCGCGTTTCGAGACGCGCGGTCACGTCCGCGTCCAGCAGGCTGGTAACGGAGGCGTCCTGGGTCAGCGTGTGGATGGCGTCGCTCATCCAGGGGGTCAGATCCGCGCCCATCCAGAACACGAGGTCGGCCTCTTGCAGCGCCTCGGCCTCGGAGGGGCGGAGGCTGTAGCCGTGGGGCGACGCGCCTTGCTGGACGATCAGCGCGGGGTCGCCCACACCGTCCATCACGCGGGCCACAAGCGAGTGAACCGGGGTGATGTCGGCGGCAACCTTGGGCACATCGGCCATGGCGGTGCCGGCCAGCAGGGCGGCGCTCAGCGAGAGGGGAAAGACGTTTCTGGACATTGGCCTGTTCCTGTGATTTTGTAACATCAAATGCCGGATACAGGAAACGTTATATCATGACAAGAGCAGCCGATACCCGACCCGGCCAGGCCGCCACGAAACCGCTTGGGTTCGTCACGCATGACCACGAACAATGCGTGGACACCGCCCTGGCGGCGGCACAGGCGCATTGCGAGGCCGAGGGGCTTCGGTTCACGCCCGTGCGCCGCGCGGCGTTGGAGATCCTGCTGCGCGAGCACCGGGCGATGGGGGCGTATGAGCTGCTGGACCGGCTGCACGAAGCGGGGTTCGGCGCGCAGCCGCCGGTCGCCTACCGGGCGCTGGATTTCCTGTTGGCCAACGGGTTCGTGCACAAGATCGAGCGGCTGAACGCCTTTGTCGCCTGTGCCCATCCCGGCGCCGATCATTCCCCGGCCTTCCTGATCTGCAGCAAATGCGACGCGGTGGCCGAGGCGGAATCGCCCAGGACCCGTGGCACGCTTGGCGATGCGGCGCGGGCGGCGGGCTTCAGGATCGAGCGCACCGTCGTCGAGGCGCTCGGGGTGTGCCCGGCCTGCGCGGAGCGGTCCGGGGCATGACCCTGCTGACCGTCGAGAACCTGAGCGTCCGCTACGGCACCTCCGAGGTGCTGCACGATGTCAGCCTGGAGATCGCGCCGGGCGAGATCGTGACCGTCGTGGGCCCGAACGGATCGGGCAAGACCAGCCTGCTGCGCGCGATCGTCGGCGCCGTGACCCCGGCGCGGGGGCGGATTTCGACGGCGCGGGGCGTGGTCGTGGGCTATGTGCCGCAGCGGTTGCATGTGGACCCGACCCTGCCGATCACGGTGGCGCGGTTCCTGCGGCTTCCCGGCGGGGCGGCGACGAAGGACATCCGCGCCGCGCTGGAGCGGGCCGGGGCGCCCGGCATCATGAACAGGCAGATGTCGCAATTGTCGGGCGGGCAGTTGCAGCGCGTGCTGCTGGCCCGTGCGCTGGTGGCGCAGCCCAATCTGCTGTTGCTGGACGAGCCGACGGCGGGGCTGGACCAGCCCGGATCGGCCGCGTTCTACCGGCTGATCGAGGAGGTCCGCCGTGAGACCGGCTGCGCGGTGCTGATGATCAGCCACGAATTGCATGTGGTGATGAGCGCCTCGGACCGGGTGATCTGCCTGAACGGGCATGTCTGCTGCCAGGGCACGCCGGACAAGGTGTCCTCGGCGCCGGAATACCGCGCGCTGTTCGGCGCCGGCACGGGCGGGGCGCTGGCGCTTTACCGTCATGACCACGACCACGCGCATGACCATGCGCATGACAGCTCGTGCCTCCACGAACAACCCGAGGCGACCGGGTGATGCTTGACGATTTCATGATGCGCGCCACCTTGGCCGGGCTGGGCGTGGCCTGTGCGGCGGCCCCCCTGGGCAGCTTCGTCGTCTGGCGGCGCATGGCCTATTTCGGGGACGCGACTGCCCATGCCGCGATCCTGGGCGTGGCGCTGTCGCTGGCCTTGCAGATCTCGATCTTCGCCGGGGCGATGGGCGTGGCGCTGGCGATGGCGCTGACGGTCACGCTGCTGTCTGGGCGGGGCTATGCGATGGACACGCTTCTGGGTGTGCTGGCGCATTCGGCGCTGGCCTTCGGGCTGGTGGCGGTATCGTTCCTGTCGGGCATCCGCATCGACCTGATGGCCTATCTTTTCGGTGACATCCTGGCGGTGTCGCGGGGCGATCTGGCGATCATCTGGGGCGGTGCGGGGCTGGTCGTGGGGTTGATCGGCTGGCGCTGGTCGGGGCTTTTGACCGCGACGTTGAACGAGGACCTGGCCCATGCCAGCGGGATCGACCCCAGGCGCGAGAAGATGGTTCTGACCCTTGCGCTGGCGATCACGGTCGCGGTGGCGATCAAGGTGGTGGGGGCGCTGCTGATCGCCGCCCTTCTGATCATCCCGTCCGCGGCGGCGCGGCCGCTGTCGCGCACGCCCGAGGGCATGGCGCTGACCGCCGCGGCGCTTGGCGCGGCCTCGGCGGTGATCGGGCTGCGGGCGGCCTATGTGCTGGACACGCCGGCGGGCCCGTCGATCGTGTGCGTCGCGGCGCTGTTCTTTGCGCTGACCAGCCTGCTGGGCCGCGTCTGGCGGGCCGGGTGACGGGCCCGGAGCGGGGCACGGGCGCGCCGCACGATTCGGAGGTATTGTTTCTGATTCGTGTGCGTTTTCGCCTGAATCCGAGAATTGATCCCGAATTGCACACGGCCTCGGGGGCGGCTGCCCGGAAATGACCACATTTCGGCCATTTTCCCCCTGTGCCGGA
>JAASSQ010000065.1 GCA_021767845.1 Roseovarius sp.
AGGCGCCCCGAACAGCCACGCGCCAGCACCATGCCCACGCCGAACAACAGCCCGCCGATCACCGCGCCCGACCAGCTGCCCGGCACGGCCATGATCCGCGCATCGTCGGCCCGGAACAGGCCCAAATACTGCGCCCCCTGCACCCAGACCACGGCGGTCGAGAAAGTCAGCAGCCACACCGCCACCCGGTCGCCCATCTGGCCGCGGGCGAATTCCACCGTCGCCGCGCGCAGGCAGAACCGCGACCGCTGCGCCGCCACGCCGAAGATCACGCCCGTCAACAGGCCCAGAAGCGCCGCCGCCGGCGCTTCGCCGATGCGTTCCACGAGTGTCAGAAGATCCATGAGCAGGCCCTTTCGCGTTTGCTCGGGTCTGACATGCAGGCTTCTGAATGTCTTTGATCCAGATCAGGACAGCCTCGCAGGCACCGCCCCGCACCCGGAATTCCCCGAATTCCGGGCCATTTTTTTCGCTTCGAAAAATGGCGCGCGCTCTCGCCAAGGCGCGGGGATGGGCGTAAAGGACATGCATGGCCCGGATCGTTCCCCTGCATGACGCGCGCGATCTGCCGCTCTGGCGGCGGCCCGTCACGCTGTTGTTCCTGATGGCCGCCGCGATGCCGGTGGCCTTTGCCACGTGGTCGGCGCTGCTCAACAACTTCGTGATCGAGGCGGCGGGGTTCGACGGCTCGGACATCGGGTGGCTGCACACGGTGCGCGAGATCCCGGGCTTTCTCGCGGTCGGGGTGATCGCGATCATCATATTCATGCGCGAACAGGTGCTGGGGCTGGTCTCGCTGGCGCTGCTGGGGGTGGCGACGGCGATGACCGCCTGGTTCCCCTCGCTCGGCGGAATCCTGACGATCACCATGCTCAGTTCGATCGGCTTTCACTATTACGAAACCGTCAACCAGTCCCTGCAATTGCAATGGATCGACAAGCTGCGCGCGCCGCAGGTGCTGGGCTGGCTGATCGCCGCCGGGTCGGGGGCCACGCTGGTCGCCTACGTGCTGATCGTCATGACCTGGGAAACCCTCGATCTGAGCTACAACACCGTCTACATGCTGGCCGGCGGGTTCACCGCGGCGGTCGCGCTCTTTTGTCTTCTGGCCTACCCGCAGTTCGAGGCGCCCAACCCACAGGTCAAGCGCATGGTGCTGCGCCGGCGCTACTGGCTTTACTATGCGCTGCAATTCATGTCCGGGGCCCGTCGGCAGATATTCGTGGTCTTCGCCGGGTTCATGATGGTCGAGAAATTCGGCTTCGAGGTGCACGAGGTCACGGCGCTCTACCTAATCAACCTTGTCGCCAACATGGTGTGCGCGCCGCTGATGGGGCGGGCCGTCCGTGTTTACGGCGAACGCGCGACGCTGCTGTTCGAATATGCCGGGCTTGCGCTGGTCTTTCTGGCCTATGGCGGGATCTACTATTTCGGCTGGGGCGTGGTTCTGGCCGCGGCGCTCTACGTGATCGACCACATGCTCTTTGCGCTGGCCTTGGCACTCAAGACCTATTTCCAGAAGATCGCCGACCCCGGCGACATCGCCCCCACCGCCGCCGTGGCCTTCACGATCAACCATGTCGCGGCGGTGTTCCTGCCCGCGCTTCTGGGCTATCTGTGGCTCGTCTCGCCCGCGGCGGTGTTCCTGCTGGCGGCGGGCATGGCGTCGGTGTCGTTCCTGCTGGCGCTGCTGATCCCGCGGCATCCCGAACCGGGGCACGAGACGATCCTGAGCCCGCTGGCGCCCGCGCCGGCCGAATGACAGACCCCACGAGACGACACGAGGCCCACATGCCCACCTTCACCGCCCTGACCACTCTGACCGGCAAGGATGCCGCCGACGCGCTGGCCGAGGGGATCGAAACGCTCGATCCCGCGCCCACTGGCGTCGGCGTGTTCGAGCTCGAGGACGGGTCGGGCCTGTGGGAAGTGGGCGGCTATTTCGACGCGCCCCCCGACGAGGCGGGGCTGGCGCTGCTTGCGGCGATGCACGGCGCGCGCGCCTTCGCGGTGTCCGAACTGCCCGAGGAAGACTGGGTCGCCCGGGTCAAGCGCGAGCTGACCCCGGTCGAGGCCGGCCGCTTCTTCGTCTATGGCAGCCACGACGCCGACAAGGTGCCCGAGGGCTGCGAGCCGCTGTTGATCGAGGCGGCGATGGCCTTCGGCACCGGCCATCACGGCACGACCCAAGGCTGCCTTCGCGCGCTCGACCGTCTGGCCGGGCAGGGGTTCGCCGCCCGCTCGGTGATCGACGTGGGCTGCGGCACTGCCGTTCTGGCGATGGGGGCGGCGCGGCTCTGGCCGGCCGATGTGCTGACCACGGCTCTCGCCAGCGACATCGACGAGATCGCGGTCGATGTGGCGCGCGCCAACGTGGTCGCCAACGGGCTGGAGGGGCGCGTGACCTGTCTCGAGGCCGCGGGCCTCGATCACCCCGACATCGCCGCCGCCGCGCCCTTCGACCTGATCTTCGCCAACATCCTCAAGGGGCCGCTGATCGACATGGCGGATGATCTGACGGCCCGCCTGGCGCCGGGCGGCAGACTGATTCTCTCGGGCATTCTGAACGACCAGGCCGACGACGTGATCGAGGTTTATTCACGGGCTGGAAACAGTCTTGAATTCCGCGACGAGATTGGCGACTGGACGACGACAACGTTGGTCCGAAATCCTTGATTTGCATGCAGAATTGTGACCTGATTGGGGCAGGCGCCGTAGTTGTGCCGCAATTCGAAGGTAAAATTTTTCGACCGCCGCACGCCTGACGACCGCCGCGGTTCTCGTTACAGCGGGGAAGATCATGTCTGATACGTACAAGGACTTCGACAACCGTCTCGCACGCATCGCCTCGAACAAGGCGCGGCTGCGCAAGGGCTATGTCAGCCGCGTGGGCCATGACGGTCTGATCGTGTTCCGCCCCCGGCGCGCGCGTTTCTCGGTGTCGCCGCGCGGGCTGGCGATGGTGGTTCTGGGGTTCGTGTTCTTCAAGTCCGTCATCATGGCGCATCTCGGGGCGGAGGTGTACAACCAACGCATCGCGGCGCTGAACAGCGGCACGCTGGTGGAACAGGCGGGCGGGTTCCTGATGTATCCCGATCCCGCGACACGGTGGGCGGCGGGCAAGATGCGGCCCTACCTGCGCTGATCACCCGTTCCCCGACCGCGACAAGCAAAAAGCCCTGCACCGGCCGCGCCGTGCAGGGCTTTTCCATTGATGTGAGCGCGGCCCGAGGCCGCCGCCCGCTCAGACCGAGCGCGCGACGCGGTCGATCTCGCCGCGGGTGATGCCGATGTCTTCCAGTTCGCGGTCGCTCAGCCGCGACAGCGCGGCGCGCGTGGCGCGTGCGTCTTTCCATGCCAGGAAAGCGGCGGTGATCTGCGAGACGAGGCCGCGAAGGCCGGTGGTGTGGGGGCGGGTCGTGTCGATGACTGCCATGATCGTGTTCCTCGATAAGCGGGTGATGGGGGATGCTGTTCCTGATCGGCAGGTAAGCGAGGCGACATTTGCTGACAAGCTGGGCTTTTTGCATATTCCTTATGCAGTTTATGCATGACTGCGCGGACAGGCCCCCGGCGCATTCCGCTTGGTGTTTGTTCCCGTTTCGTGCTAGTGCTGGCGCAAACCGATAACAAGCGGGGCAGTGCAGATGCGGGTATTGGGAATCGACCCCGGATTGAGGAACATGGGCTGGGGCGTCATCGAGATGGAGGGCAGCCGGCTGACCCATGTGGCCAACGGCATTTGCCACTCGGGCGGCGGCGATCTGGCCGAACGGCTGCTGTCGCTGCACCGCCAGCTGACCGCGATCTTCACCCGCTTCGCGCCCGAGGCCTCGGCGGTGGAACAGACCTTCGTGAACAAGGACGGCGCCGCCACCCTGAAGCTGGGACAGGCGCGGGCGATCGCGCTGCTGGTGCCCGCGCAGTTCGGGATCGGCATCGGCGAATATGCTCCCAACACGGTGAAGAAAACCGTGGTCGGCGTGGGCCATGCCGCCAAGGAGCAGGTCGCCCACATGGTGCGCGTGCAATTGCCCGGCGTCGAGCTGGCCGGGGCGGATGCCGCCGATGCGCTGGCCATCGCGATCTGCCACGCCCATCACGCGCGCATCCCCGCGGTGCGGAAGGTGCGGGCATGATCGGGCGCGTCGCGGGCCGCATCGACTACCGGGCCGCCGATCACGTACTGATCGACGTGCGCGGCGTGGGCTACCTTGTCTATTGTTCCGACCGCACTTTGCAGGCGCTGCCCGGCACGGGCGAGCATGTCGCGCTTTACACCGATCTTCTGGTGCGCGACGACCTGATGCAGCTTTACGGCTTCACCTCGCTCCTGGAAAAGGAATGGCACCGCCTGCTGATGAGCGTGCAGGGCGTGGGGGCCAAGGCCTCTCTGGCGATCCTGGGCACGCTCGGGGCCGACGGGGTGGGCCGCGCCATCGCGCTTGGCGACTGGAACGCGATCAAGGCCGCCAAGGGGATCGGGCCCAAGACCGCGCAACGCGTCGTCAACGAGTTGAAGGACAAGGTGCCCGAGGTCATGGCCATGGGCGCGGGCGCCGCCCCGGCGCCGGCCGCGCCGGCCGCCGAGACCGATGACGTGATCGAACCTGCCGCCCCCGCCACGCCGCCCGCCGCCGCGCCGGTGCAGGGCGGCCGCGGCGCGCAGGCCGAGGCGCTGTCGGCGCTGGGCAACCTGGGCTATGCCCCCGGCGAGGCCGCGGGCGCCGTGGCCCAGGCCGCGGGCGAGGCCCCCGAGGCGGGCACCGCCGATCTGATCCGCGCCGCGCTCAAGCTTCTGGCGCCGAAAGGCTAAGCGATGGACCATCCCGATCCCACCCTGCGCCCCGAACCGCTGCCCGAGGATGCCGACCGATCCCTGCGCCCCCAGGCGCTGGGCGAGTTCATCGGCCAGGCCGAGGCGCGGGCCAACCTGGCGGTGTTCATCCAGTCGGCCCGCCAGCGCGGCGAGGCGATGGATCACACGCTGTTTCACGGGCCGCCGGGGCTGGGAAAGACCACATTGGCGCAGATCATGTCGCGCGAGCTCGGCGTGGGCTTCCGCATGACCTCGGGGCCGGTTCTGGCCAAGGCGGGGGATCTCGCCGCGATCCTGACCAATCTCGAGCGCAACGATGTGCTTTTCATCGACGAGATCCACCGCCTCAACCCGGCGGTGGAAGAGGTGCTCTATCCCGCGATGGAGGATTTCGAACTGGACCTCGTGATCGGCGAGGGCCCCGCCGCGCGCACCGTGCGGATCGAGCTGCAGCCCTTTACCCTGGTCGGCGCGACCACGCGGCTGGGTCTGCTGACAACGCCCCTGCGCGACCGGTTCGGCATCCCGACCCGTCTGCAATTCTACACCGAGGACGAGTTGCACGAGATCGTAAGCCGCAACGCGACCCGGCTCGAGGTGCCGGCGGATGCCGAGGGTGCGCGCGAGATCGCGCGCCGGGCGCGCGGCACGCCGCGTATTGCCGGGCGGCTGTTGCGCCGGGTGGTGGATTTCGCCGTGGTCGAGGGCGACGGGCGCATCACGCAGGCGTTGGCCGACAACGCGCTGACGCGGCTTGGGGTGGACAATCTGGGCCTCGACGGTGCCGACCGGCGCTACATGCGCCTGATCGCCGAGGCCTACCAGGGCGGCCCGGTCGGGATCGAAACCCTCAGCGCCGCGCTCAGCGAAAGCCGCGATGCCCTGGAAGAGGTGATCGAGCCGTTCCTGCTGCAGCAGGCATTGATCCAGCGCACGCCGCGCGGCCGGATGCTGGCTCCCCGCGGCTGGCAGCATATGGGCCTTGCCCCGCCAAGCGCGCCGGGACAGACCGACCTGTTCGGCAAATGACCGCGACGGGACACGCTTTGGGCATGGTGGTCCGGGCCGGCCGGTCCCGCGCCGGACGGTAACGGAGCGACGCCGATGCGCGCAACCGATTACCCCTTGATCCCCCTGCTGGCCGTTCAGGCCCTCTGGGTCGCGGCGCGGGCCGCGCGCCTGCCCGAGGCGGCAGGTCCGCGGCAGGGGCGGCTCGGCGCGGGGCCACCCCTGCGCCTTCTGGTGCTGGGCGATTCCTCGGCCGCCGGGGTGGGGGTGCCCTCGCAGGATCAGGCCTTGGCGGGCCGGCTTGCCGCGCGGCTGTCTGATCGGTTCCGCGTGGACTGGGCGCTCCTTGCCCGCACCGGGGCCACGGCCCGGTCGGCGCGCGCCTTGCTGTCCGCGCAGCCGTTTGGGCGCTTCGATGTGGCGGTGATCGCGCTTGGCGTGAACGATGCCAAGAACGGGGTGTCCGTCGCCCGATGGCGGCGGGACTATGCCTCGCTGCTCGACACGCTGGCGGGGCGATGCGGCGTGTCGCTTGTCTGTGCCTCGGGGGTGCCGCCGCTGGATCGGTTTCCGCTGCTGCCCCGGCCCTTGCGCGGCGTTCTGGGGCACCGGGCCGCGCGGCTTGACGCCGCTTTGGCCGATCTGGCGCGCAAGCGGGGCGGGGTCATCCACCTGCCGGTGGGCGACGCGCTCGACCCGGCCGGGATGGCGCCCGACGGGTTTCACCCCGGCCCCGTCATCTACGACGACTGGGCGCGGCGGATCGCGGAGACGGTCCGATCCCGCTACAGCGGGGCACATGAGGGGCAATTCCCGGGTCATGCTGCGCAGTCTGCCCCGGTACCCGTTAAGAAAACGTAATCGAACCTTGCCGGGGCGGCGCGCGTCCTGTCGAGGCGCCCGCGCCGGTGCGTCGGGGCCGTAGGTTTGTACGAAACTCCCGGGTCCGGTCCGCAGTTTGGTACGAAACCCGGGTGTAAATTTGCAGGTTCGTACGAAATCGCCACGCCGGGGCGGTTTGCCTGCGCATCGGCCTCTGCTATGCGGTGCGAAAACCGAAGGGGGCGCCATGACCGGCCAAGTTCTGACCGCCGAGAAGATCGAGCAGCTTTTCACCCGTTCCGATGGCTCCTACGTTTTCGCGCGGTGGGGCCGGCCCATTGCCCCGATCGTTTTTGGCGTGGACGATCACACACTTGGCATCGTCAAAGGCGCGATCGAAGCGGTCGTGGCCCTGGCCGGCCACAAGATGGCCGAGACCGACCCGGAACTCGGTGTCAACCTGATGGTCTTTTTCTTCCGGGATTGGCGGGAGCTTCTGCAAGTCCCTGATCTTGATCGCCTAATTTCCGATCTCGTCCCCCTGGTCGAACGGCTCGAGGCGGCAGATGCCAACCAGTATCGCATCTTCCGCTTCGACGAGACCGGCGCGATCAAAGCCAGTTTCGTCTTCCTGCGCATGGACAAGGATCTGAGCGCCGTCCCCGCCGAGACCCTCGCGCTTGGCCAAGTGGCCCAGACGATCCTCCTGTGGTCCGACACCGCCTTTTCAGATGCCTCCCCCCTGGCCCGCCTGTCCGAGAAGGGAACGGTCGTCCTGCGCCCCGACCTCTCGGCCCTGATCGCGGCGGCCTATGATCCGGTGATGCCCGCCTTTGCCGACGATCCCAGCCATGCGCTGCGGCTGGCGGCGCGGGTCAGGCCGCAGTAAGATATTGATGGAATGAGACTTTTTATTGCCATTGGCCTGCCGCCCGTGATCCGTGCGGCGCTGTCGCGGCTTCAGTCCGATCTGCGCGTCGGGCGGCATGTGGACCCCGACAACCTGCACATCACGTTGGCCTTCCTGGACGAGCAAAGCCTGCAAACCGCCGAGCTTCTGCACGAGGCGCTGTCAGATGTAACTGTATCCCGGTTCGACCTGCGCGTGGCCGGGCTCGACGTGTTCGGCCGGTCCGAACCGCGCCTTGTCTTTGCCGGCGTTGAGAAAAGCGCCCCCTTTGTCGCGCTGCGCAACAAGGTGCGCATCGCGTCGCGCACCGCCGGGATCGACCTGCGGCGCGAACGCTTCCGCCCGCACATCACTCTGGCCCGTTTCAACCGGAGCCTGCCTCGGCACGAGCTGGACAAGCTCGGGGCCTTCCTGGAAGAGCACGGGGATTTCCATCTCGATCCGTTCCCGGTCGAGGGTTTCGGCCTGTATCGTTCGATCCTGGAGCCGGACGGGCCTGTCTATGATCTGCTGGCCGAATACCCGCTGGACGGATCCCCGGACCGGGCCTAGGGTCGCGCCATGACCCATAGCTTCCCCATCCGCGTCTACTACGAAGACAGGTAGAGATATAGGGCTTATATATTTTACTCAATAAAATTAGTAATTTAAATCTTTTTATCCCGCTACTCTCGCCTTTCTGTGACCACCCGTGACCACCGTTCGGCCATTTTTTGGAATTTTCCGTTAACCTGCGTGCTGTATAATCGAGCGTTTTTCGACGGAAAATCAGGGGCCAATTGGCCCATTGAACTGCATCGAACGCCGCCACGCATCCAAGACTTTTTCGGCATAGAGCGGGTCGTCAGAGTCGATAGATGACGGCTCGGGACTCGATGAAATCGCGTTCAAGAATTGTGAACTTGTCTGATTTCCAAACTTCATGCGAGAGTTCGATTTCGACGCTGCTGAACGCGTGGCGGCATTATTTAGGCGGCGTTTTGCAAGGTTTCGATCATCGAGTTGAACGCTTCTGTTAGACTTGCCGTCTCGTTCGCTACTCGCTCTATCGCTTCCGTCTGTCCCACCTGATTTTCTGATATCTTTTCCAGTTGCTCCTGAAGCATCTTGATCGGGTCTTCTTGGTCCTGACCTGTCGGCGGTGCGTTCATTTGGTCGATGAGGTCGAAGAGATACGCTTTGATCTGCTGAATTTGATCGAACGCGGGTTCGATGTCGTCGGTCTTCTTGGATATTGTGTCGATCTCTGTTTTCAGTGTGTGCAGTTGCTTCCCGATCTTTAGCTGCGAGAACTTCTGTGACGTCTGCTGCTTTGACGTCGAGCGATTTGTTTGCGTTTGTGATAATTTCTCGTTCTTCTGTTTTGATAAGAATGACATTTCTTCGATCTCCTTTCTCGAAAATGATGTTGTGTTTGCTTTCAAGCGCATCGAGAGCCGCGCCTTTTTCAGCGTTTGAAGCGCCGGAAAGCTGACTGAGTTCATGTGAAACTTCCGGCAGATCAACGCCGAGGCGCTGGGCTTTTTGATGTGTTTTACTGCTGAATGCCGAACGTGGGCGGGGGCCGTCTGTGAGAGGCTGTAAGAGCTTCTGGGCAGAGGCGGGGGCGGCTTGTGTAAGGGCTCTGTTATGAGCGCCTTGCGTGAGCTTGTGTCCGAATTTCAATTCCATTGCACGTGCTAATTTTTCATTCCGAGCGTAATTCGCTCGGTTGCTCATGGTTTTTCCATCTGCATTCTGTTCGCTGACAAGAATATGAAAATGTGCAGCTTTTAAGCCGTTTGCACGTTCTTTGACATGTCGATAAACAGCTACATCGCGATCTTTGAAGTCGAATTCAAAACCAATCATTCGCAGCATTTCGCGCGTTTGATCATCAGTAAGTTCTTGATCAGGAGAGACAATAAAATGTCGAATTGAGTATTTTCGGTTTTCTGATCGAGCGATCTTTTCAGAGAACAGCAAATTTTCTTCTGACCCCAAAATTCTCTCGCAGACTTCGTTGTCATCTTTGTTGTTTACATGCGCGATAACGTTGCCAGCACCACCAGTTTTGACGCGCGTTTGCTTCAGGATCATTTTCCAAGACTGTTTTTCAGAAGGTCGACAATCTCAGCATGTGATTTCTTGTACTGAGAAAGATCGCTTTGAAGCTTGATGGCTGAATCACCGGACAGCTTGTGTTCGTTTTTTTTGAACCGCTTCGTTCAGATGCTTCGCGATCTGATTGATGTTTGTTCCAATGCCAGACGCTTGCCTGAAAATCTGGGTCAACAAATCTCGATCAGGAAGCTTTCTAACTCTGTTTTTCCCAAGAACTTGATAGCGAATTAGATCAGCGCATGACGTTCGATGCTTTCGAGCGATATCTTGAATTATCGACTTCTCTTGATGTGTCAAACGTATCTTGATTTCTTCTTTTCTCATAAGCTCTCCAGTGCGTTTTAAAGGGGGGTTTGCGGGGCGTCAGCCCCCAACTGGTGCGCAGTGGTCCGGAGGGGCACGCAGCAATGGCCAGCCTATAAACAAAACCCACCCTTGCGAGGTGGGTTTGAATTCTTAACAATCAGTTAAAGAGCCGTCTGTTGAGAGGCATTGAAGGATAGCAAAGTGGACTTTCAGCCTGTGCGCAGTGAATGACAGCAAAGAGCCCAGCCCCTGCTTGTCGTACTGGACCTTGGGCGTCGGGAAAAGGAACTGGCGTGCGTGACGGACGAGAAGAAACTAGCTAGCGTGATCTGAGGTAAATGGCTCACGGAGACAGGTTTTTGGTAGAGTTAACATTCCCGAATTTTGACGGCGAAAATCAAGTATTGGACGTAGAGGCCGGAAGAGCGATCTACATTTTGGGACCAAATGGGTCCGGAAAATCAACGCTTTTGATTCAGTGGGCCAGAGGAAAAGACAACATCAAGCTGATACCGGGGAACAGAGAAGTATTGTTCCCAGAAAGCGCAGTTTCCATTACACCAAAGGCAGCGGTGGATGAAACAACGAATGAAAAGCAATGGATTCAACACAAGAAATCAAGAATAGCTAGCGGCCACCACAATAGCCAGCATTGGCTTAAAGCCATGCTCTTCCGCCTAAAGGCGCGCGAAGATTTTTCCAATGCCGAATACGTCCGGCAGGATCAAGCGGGCCATGAAGGGGCGAAGAAAACGTTGCTGGAAGAGATGCCGCTCAAATTGATCAACGAAGCATTTCTGGCCGCCTCACTGCCAATATCCTTCAGATGGGACAAAGACTCTGTACTCAAGGTTGATAAGAGCGGCGTAGATGGTTCCTATGACTTCAACGAAATGTCCGACGGCGAGCGAGCGGCTTTCATCATTGCTACACAGGCCATCTTGGCTGAAGCAGGCAATACTATACTCGTTGACGAACCCGGCCTTCGTAAACCTCATTCTCAAGCACTGTGAACAATACTGCCCGAAACTTATTGAACTCTGCTGGTGTTTTAGACATTTCATCTTTGATGTTGGCGAGTTTCGCGGTGTCTAACTCTTTCGTCTTTAAGAAATCGCCATGACGTTCGGAAATGTGTTTCCACATACGTTCACGGCTTCTGGCATGACGTTCTGTGACATCATTGTTCAATAGAAGGGCATTGTTCCAAGCTGTAAGTAGCAGCGATTTTGTTTGCTCATCTGCATCCGCTTGCTGCTGTGAGCTATATGTCTTGAGTGTATCACGATAGTCTTCGCCTCGGCGTCCTGCATTGATGTAGTCTTCAGCTTCATATCTTGCATCTCTGCAGGATTTATAGCGCGGCGAGCCAAGACGTTCACGTGCTGTCGGGGCGGAGCGTCCTTTTCCGATTCTGAATTTCACAATCCAATTCACATGGCCCTTGCTATCGACATTGAGGCCGAAACCTTTCAAGTCTTCATCCCAAATGATGCGACGATTGCCGGGGGAGAAGTGTTTTTTTGCGAATGCATCAGTGAGTTTTCTGCGTTCAGTCATTTGTGCTATGCCTCGATTATCGCTGAGAGTTATCTGAGATCATGCATAGTGCTTGTGACCACCGGTGACCACCGTTGAGCAAAACAATGCAATAAGCTCTTAAAGATTACAGCCAAGAAAGAAGAAGCTAAAAGTAAAAAGTGTCTGAAAATAAAGGAGAAAGTAAGAATTTGACTTCTGCAAAGATGCGACCGACGCTTCACAGTTTTCCCATCCGCGTCTACTACGAGGATACCGACATGGCCGGTATCGTCTATTATGCCAACTATCTCAAATACATAGAGCGGGCGCGCAGCGATTGGGTCCGCCAGCTCGGCATAGATCAGAACGCCATGCGCGAGGAAGAAGGCGTCGTCTTCGCCGTGCGGCGGGTGGAGGCGGATTACTTCACTTCAGCGAAATTCGACGACGACCTCGAAGTGCGAACCTCACCGCAAGCCGTCACCGGGGCGCGAGTGGTGATGGAGCAGACGGTTCTGCGCGGCGAGGAGAAGCTGTTTTCCGCCCTCGTCACCATCGTTTGCATCAACGAGGCCGGCCAGCCCGCCCGCCTGCCGGCGAATATCCGTCTGATGCTGCATTAGGAGCGGCGGCGGTAATCCGCCGTTCTGCGCCGCGCTTTGTGGAAATTCCCCGCGGATAACGCGGATGTTGTTGGCTTTCCCCTATGAAATCGGGTAATTTCCGCCCCAATAAGGCCGCACAACAAGGCCACGAAACAAAGAGCAGGCATTATGGAAGCAGAAACCCTGGCAATGGCACAGGAGATGGATTTCTCGCTGTGGGGACTATACGCACGCGCCACGCTGATCGTGAAGCTGGTGATGTGGATACTGGTGATCGCCTCGTTCTGGGCTTGGTCGATCATCATCCAGAAGCTGATCGTCTATCGCAAGGCCCGGGCCGAGGCCGCGGCTTTTGACCGCCGGTTCTGGTCGGGCGAGCCGCTGGACGAACTGTTCGAGGAAATCGGCCCCGAGCCATCGGGGCGCTCGGAACGTATCTTCGCGGCCGGGATGACGGAATGGCGGCGCAGTCACCGGACCGATGGCGCGCTGATCGCCGGGGCCACCGCGCGGATCGACCGCAGCATGGACGTGGCCATCGCCAAGGAAAGCGAAGACCTGCAAAGCGGCTTGCCGATCCTGGCCACCGTGGGATCGACGGCGCCGTTCATCGGCCTGTTCGGCACTGTCTGGGGTATCATGAACGCCTTTATCGAAATTGCCGAGCAGCAGAACACCAA
>JAASSQ010000317.1 GCA_021767845.1 Roseovarius sp.
CGGCAAAGTCACCAGAACGGGATGCCCCGTATCCGCCGCCATCCGAGCCTGCCGCGCCAACAGCGGCGCGCCCTCCACCGGCTCCAGCAGCTTGTCCCGCCCGCGCATCCGCGCAGAGGCGCCGGCGGCGGGGATCAATATGACAGGCGCGTTGTCCATCGAACCTCCGGCTGGGGTGTCTCGGCGCGCGGCCAGCCCCGCGCGCACCGTCTGAGGGGGCAGCCTAGCCCCGTCTTCTTCTGTTTCCAAATATCCTCGCCGAAGGCCGCCCGCCAGCGGCCACCGGGGGCCGCCCGTCTGCTCAGCCGCGCATCCGGGCGCCATCGGCGTCGAAAAGCGGCGCGGTCAGCCGCCGGGCCGGGCACATCCGCCCGAGGACCTCGATCTCGGCCTCCAACTCCGCATCCGCCGCCTCCGCCGCGATCAGCGCCAGCGCCACGGATTTTTCCGCGTGATGCGAATACCCGCCCGAGGTGCAAAATCCCTGCACCGCGCCGGCGATCCACACAGGCTCGTAGCCATGCACATCGGCGTCCTCGGCTGCCACCTCGAAGGCCACCAGCCGTCGCGCGGGGCCTGCCTCCCGCTCGGCCAGGGCGGCGGCGCGGCCGATGAAATCGGCCGCCTTGCTCCAGGCGATGAAGCGGTCCAGCCCGGTTTCCGCCGGGGTGTAGTCGGGGCCGTATTCCAGCAGCCAGGCGCCGAAGAACTTGTCCAGCCTGAGCGACATCATCGCCCGCATCCCGAAAGGCTGCATCCCGTGGGCTTGCCCCGCAGTCCACAGCACGTCCCACAGGGCGCGCTGCGCCATCGGATCGCAATAGATCTCGTAGCCCAGGTCGCCGGTGAAACTCACCCGCTGGATCAGGCAATCGACCGGCCCGAGGCCGGCCTGCATGACGCCCATGAAGGGCAGGGCGGTCACGTCCTCCCGCGTGCAGGCGACCAGCACCGCCCGCGCCTCGGGGCCGGCGATCTGGAACCCGGTCAGGCGGTCCGACAGGTTCTCGACCCGCGCATCCGGCGCGGCGTTCTGCGCGAACCATCGCATATGATAGGCCTGCGCCCCGTAAGAGGCGGTCAGGTGGAAGGTCTCCTCATCAAGACAGGACACGGTGAAATCCCCGATGATCCGGCCCTTGGGGCTCAGCATCGGGGTCAGGCTCATCCGCCCCGGCGCGGGAATGCGGCCGGCCATGATCCGGTCCAGCCACGCCCGCGCCCCGGGGCCGGTCACGCGGTACTTGCCGAAATTCTGCACCTCGTTGATGCCCACCGCGCCGCGCACCGCCGCCACTTCGCGGGCCGTGGCCTCAAACGCGTTCGAGCGCCGGAAGCTCGGTGTCTCGAAGCGCGGCTCGTCACCTTGCGCGAAGTAGTTGACCACCTCCAGCCCGTATTGATGCCCCCAGACCGCGCCCATCCGGTTGAACACGTCATATATCGGCGTCTGCCGGAACGGCCGGGCGGCGGGCAGTTCCTCGTTGGGGTAGCTCACCGAGAATCGTTTCTGGTAGTTCTCGATCACCTTGGGCCGCGTGTAGCCCGGCGTGATCCAGTCGCCATAGCGCGCCACGTCCATCGCGCTCACATCGCGTTCGCATTCGCCGTCGATCATCCATTGCGCCAGCATCAGCCCCACGCCGCCGCCCTGGCTGAACCCCGCCATCACCGCGCAGGCCGACCAGTAGTTGCGCAGCCCCGGCACCGGCCCGACCAGCGGGTTGCCGTCGGGGGCAAAGGTGAAGGGGCCGTGAATGACCGACTTGATCCCGGCCCGTTCCAGCGCCGGGAAGCGGCGATAGGCAAAGGCGATGCTGTCCCCGATCTTGTCGAAATCGTCGGGCAGCAGTTCGTGGCCGAAATTCCACGGCGTGCCGTCCACCGCCCAGGGGCGGCAGGGCTGCTCGTAGAACCCGATGCACAGCCCGCGCCCTTCCTGCCGCAGATAGCTTTCGCCGGCGGGGTCCATGACATGCGGATGCTCACTCCCTGCCGCGACGATCTCGGCGATCTCGGGCACCTCGTCGGTGATCAGGTATTGATGCTCCATCGGGTGCAGCGGCAGGTAGAGGCCGGCCATCGCCGCCACCTCGCGCGCCCAGAGACCCGCGGCATTGACCACGTGCTCGGCATGGATCGTGCCCTGGTCGGTGACCACGTCCCAGGTGCCGTCCGCGCGGGGATTGGTTTCGTGCACATGGCAATGGGTCAGGATATCGGCGCCGGCCATGCGCGCGGCCTTGGCATAGGCATGGGTCGTGCCCGAGGGGTCCAGATGACCGTCCAGCGGGTCGTATAGCCCGCCGATCAGCCCCTCGGTGTCGGTGACCGGCGCGATCCGGGCGATCTCCTCGGGGCCCACGATCTGCGTGTCGAGCCCCATGTAGCGGTGCTTGGCGCGCTCGGCCAGCAGCATGTCGAAGCGATCGCGGTCGCCTGCCAGCGTGACGCCGCCCACGTGGTGCAACCCGCAGCTCAGCCCGGTGATCTCTTCCAGCTCCTTGTAAAGCCGGATGGTATAGCCCTGTAGCGCAGCCATGTTGGTGTCGCCGTTCAGCGTATGAAACCCGCCCGCCGCGTGCCAGGTCGATCCGCTGGTCAGTTCCGAGCGTTCGATCAGCAGCACGTCGGTCCAGCCCAGCTTGGTCAGGTGATACAGAACACTGCATCCGACGACACCGCCGCCGATCACGGCCACGCGCGTTGTGGTGGGGGTGGTCATGCGGGTCTCCCTTGTGCCGGTTCGCGATCAGACTGCGGCGCACCCGCCCGCCCGGCATGTCGGAAAACGACATGGCATGTCGCGACCGACCCCTGTCGCGCGCGGCCCCGAGGCACGGGCCGGCCCCGGCTTTGGCCCGCGCCTGCCGCAAAGCGAAATATCCTGTCGCAAACCAAAACGACTTTTGCTTCACCGCGACCAATGATGTCGGGAACCGGCAGGTGCCGCGCGCCGCGCGGGCCCAGGCTGGGCACGACAACAGCTCTTAGGGACTCGCAATGAAAACCCATGCACAGGCCGTCGTGATCGGCGGGGGCGTCATCGGATGCTCGATCCTCTACCACCTCACCAAGCTGGGCTGGAGCGATGTCATCCTGCTGGAACGCGACGAGCTGACCTCCGGCTCCACCTGGCACGCCGC
>JAASSQ010000318.1 GCA_021767845.1 Roseovarius sp.
AAGGCCACCACGCCCTGCGTGGCCTCGTAATTCGGCCCCTCGATGCGGCGCACGTCCTCCAGCGTCAGGGTGAACCCGGCCACCTCGAAGCTTTCGCCCTGCTGGACCACGCGGATGTCCTCGGCCTCCCAGGCCATCAGCCCGGCCACACCGGCCATCGTCACGCCAAGCCCCGAATGGGCCACCGCCTTGCCCCAGTCGGCGCGCGGCAGACGCGTCAGGCGCGACAGGCGGTTCTCGCCCCGGCCCGTCCGGCTCCACAGATCGACCATCGCGCCCGAGACCAGCCACGCGCCCAGGAACATGCCCACCGGCCCCAGCCCGCTGCGCCCCGTCTGCATCGCCCAGAAGAGCACGCCCACGGCCACCGACAGCACGAAGACATAGCGCAAGGGCCGGATCGTGCGCGCCAGGTTGCCGCGCTTCCACGGCAGCATCGCGCCCACCGGCAGGATCAGGCCAAGCGCCACCATGAAGGGCGTGAAGGCCATGTTGAAGAACGGCGCCCCGACGCTCAGCTTGCGGTCGAACGCCATCTCGCTCACCAGCGGCCAGATCGTGCCCACGAACACCACGAAGGCCGACACCGCCAGCAGGATGTTGTTGGCCACCAGCACCGATTCCCGGCTGACCACGGAAAAGACACCCTTGGCCTGCATGACGCCCGCGCGCGCGGCGAACAGCGTCAGCGCGCCGATCATGAACACCGCCAGGATCAGCAGCAGGAAGACGCCGCGCTCGGGATCGCTGGCAAAGGCATGGACCGAGGTGATGACGCCTGAGCGGGTGATGAACGCCCCGATCATCGAGAATCCGAAGGCCACGATCGCCAGCAGGATGGTCCAGCTTTTCAGCGCCTCGCGCTTTTCCACCACGATCGCCGAATGCAGCAGCGCCGCGGCGATCAACCAGGGCATGAAGCTCGCGTTCTCGACCGGATCCCAGAACCAGAAGCCGCCCCAGCCCAGCTCGTAATAGGCCCACCAGCTGCCCAGCCCGATGCCCACGGTCAGGAACACCCAGGCCGCCAGCGTGTAGGGCCGCACCCAGCGGCCCCAGGCCGCATCGACCCGGCCTTCGATCAGCGCCGCGACGGCAAAGGAGAAGGTCATCGAAAGCCCGACATAGCCCAGGTAGAGGAACGGCGGATGGAAGGCCAAGCCGGGGTCCTGCAACAGCGGGTTCAGGTCCTGCCCGTCAAAGGGCGGCACCTGCATCCGCAGGAACGGGTTCGAGGTGAACAGGATGAAGGCGAAAAACGCTACGCCGATCATCGCCTGCACTGCCAGCACCCGCGCCTTGAGCGTCGGTGGCAGGTTGCCCCCGAACCACGCGGCAAAGGCCCCGAACAGCGTCACGATCAGCACCCACAGCAGCATCGAGCCCTCGTGATTGCCCCAGACGCCGGTGATCTTGTAGAGCATCGGTTTGGCCGAATGGCTGTTGATCGTCACCAGCCGCAACGAGAAATCCGAGAACACGAAGGCATAGGTCAGCGCCGCGAAAGAAGCCGCCGTCAGAAGGAACTGCACGTTCGCCGCCGGTTCGGCCACGGCCATCCAGCCGGGCCAGCGTTTATGCGCGCCGATCAGGGGAACGACCGCCTGAACACAGGCGACCAGGAAAGCGAGGACGAGGGCAAAGTGACCAAGTTCTGTAATCATGACTGAACAATATGCGATTTCAGGACAACGGGCCAACGGGATTCGACCGCGCGGCGCGATCACATTGTCGCGGGTCGGCGTCGCTCGGACCCGACCCCGGCCCGACCCCGGCGCGGCGCAGGCCCGACCCCCGGCGCAGGCCCGGCTTGGCCCCGGCTCAGGCGCGCATCCGCCGCCACTCGGCCAGCGCGGCATTGTCCTCCGGTCTCAGCGCGGCCAGCGACAGGTCCGCATCCGCGCCGGCATCGGCCGCGCCGGGGCTTCCGGCGCGCAGGGCGCGCAGGGTCTGCAGGCTCTCCATCACCTGCGGCGCGCGCGTCATGGTGGCCGCGATCGAGCGTTGAAACTCCTGCCCCTTCCACTGGTGCCGCGCCCCGAAATAGAAGCTGACGATGACGCCCAGCAGCCACCACAGCGGCTCGGGCACCAGCGCGATGCCCTGCATCCGCGCGGCAAACCACACCGGATCGACCATCGCCGCCACGAAAAGACCGATCGTGCCAAGAGCCAGCGCCGGGCGCGGGATGCGGTTCACCCCGTCCATGATCCGGTCGAACAGGCCCCGCCCGGAGGGGGCGAACTCCGCCCCGAACTGCTCCAGCGCCTGCGCGCGGCTCTCCGCATCGCGCTGCGCGCCCGCCTCGGCATTCTCGCGGAACACATGAGCGGTCTCGCGCACCACGTTGCGCCCGTCCCCGAACACCAGCGTCAATATCCGTCCGATCAGCCCCATTGCGCTACCCTTTCCTTGAATTCCGCCGCGCTCAGGTGAAAGCGCGGGGCGATGAATTCCTCGGCCCGGCGAATCCACCCGCCCTTGCCGCCCGCCCGCGTGCGGGCGAACTTGCGGCTGGCCGGGCGGCGGTCGGCCAGCCGGAAATAATAGTTGCGCCGCGCGATCCCGTAGGCATCGGCGATATGGTCGGGCGCGGCCTGCGCGGCGGCGCGGGCGGCGGCGACGGTCTGCGGGCCGATCACGCCATCCACCGCCACGTCCTGCCCCATCTGCCGCAACAGCCGCTGCAGGATCTTCACCGCGTTGGCGCCCGCGTTCACGTACATGTCGAAGACGCTCGCGCGCAGAACCTCGGGCAGCGCGTCGATGCGCGGGCGGCGGTAATACCGGTCGATGAACAGCGCCTCGGCCCGCGCGGGCGTGACACGGCGCACATCGGCCACGTCCACGTCGCCATCCCCGTCCAGGTCCAGCCCCAGCCGCCGCAGCGTGTGGATCGTGACCCCGTGCTGCGTGGCCCCGCCCGGATCGTCGGGATCATTCACGAAGCCGCCTTCGCGGGCGACGATCTCGCGGGCGATCTGGGAGACGTTCTGCATCTTTCCGGCCTCGTCCTGATGGATTTGCGGGAAAGACTGGCGGCAAAGGGTTAACAGGCGGACAGCAGACCGTACGCTTGGCGGTGGCAGACCCCGCACCGGCGCCGCAGCGGCCGTGTCCGGCCGGGTCTGGGGGCTCTGC
>JAASSQ010000066.1 GCA_021767845.1 Roseovarius sp.
ATAGTGGGCCACGGTCGGGCCGCCTTCGGTTCGTGAGCGGCCCAATTTCCGGGCTTCGGCCCGTCCGGGGGGCTTTCCGGGGGGCTTAAAGAATGGTCGTGTCGGGTATCGAAAATGCGCTCTGGATCGACTTTGGTGCGATCAGGGGGGGTGGTGCGAGACATGGAGGGGCGGTCCGCGCTGGCCTTCATCATCGCCTTCGGCGCGGGCCTGATCCTGAAGCCTGCCGCCAGCGTTCTGGAAAATCTCGGGATCGACGATGCCGTGGGAGCGGTGACGGTGCACTGCACGGTCGGCATTTACGGGATGCTGATGCTGGGCGTCTTTGCCAGCGGCTATCCGGCGCTGCTGGGCGACGGCGCCCCGACGGTCAGCCGGATCGGGCAGATCGTGGGTTCGGCCGTCTTCGTGGCGATCGGGCTTGGCACCGGCTATGTCAGCGCGCTGATCCTGAAGCTGGCGGGGATGCTGCGGGTGCCCGAAGCCGCCGAGATCGCCGGTCTGGACACCGTCAAGGTGCCCGCGCAGGCCTATCCCGAAGGCATCACCGCGTCGCCGCCGACGGCCAACTGAACGCCAATTGACCAAGGAGGACTTGAGACATGGGATTTCCTTTTGACACGCCAAGCTGGGACGGCGTCAGCGGCGCGATCTTCATGGGGGTGGGCAGTGCGCTGCCCGGCATCTTAACCCTGATCGCCATCGGCTTGTGCATTCTGGCGCTGGGGCTGGGCCAGACCTACGAGGTGTCGAAATTCAAGAAGCACAAGTAGGGCCGCCTTCGGCCTGACAGGCCCCCCGCCTTTGCCGAGGCGGGGGGGCTTTGCCGTGGTCGGGGCAAGGGTGCGGCGGGGTTGCATCTTGCCAAACGGGCCGGGCTGTGCACCCGATGGGGCAGGACGCGGCCCTGCGCCGCCTTGGACGAGACCCGCATGACATTCGATTTCATCGACCGCCACAGCCTGAGCGAGCCGCTGTATGCCGGGCTGGCCGCCGCGATCGAGCAGGCCATTCGCGACGGGCGGCTGAGGCCGGGCCAGCGGCTGCCCACGCATCGGGCGCTGGCGCGCGACCTGGGGCTGAGCGTGCACACGGTCAGCAAGGCCTATGACCGGCTGCGCCAGCATGACCTGATCGAGGGCCATGTCGGGCGCGGCAGTTACGTGGCCGATCCGGCGCGGCGCGATGCGCCGCCCTATGCGCTGGCCCCGGCCGAGGACGCGGTGTGTGACCTTGCGATCTCGCGCCCGCTGGTCGATCCGCGCCATGATGCGGCGTTCCGCGCGGTGCTGCGCGACATGGCCGCGACGGTCGATCCGGCAGTGATGCTGGCGACGCGGCCCAATGTGGGCCTGCCCGCGCATCGCGCCGCGGGGGCCGAGTGGCTGGCGGGGCTGGGGGTCGAGGCCGGTCCCGGCGACGTGATCCTGACCAATGGCGTGGCGCATGGCATGGCGGCGGCCCTGTCGGCGACGACCCATCCCGGCGACGTGGTTCTGGCCGATGCGGTGACGCATCATCTGGTGATCTCGCTCTGCCGGGCGCTGGGCCTGACCCTGATCGGGGTCGAGGGCGACGCGGCGGGGATGCTGCCCGAGGCGCTGGACCGGGCCTGCCGCGCCCATGATGCGCGCGTCGTGGTGACGATGCCCGCGCTGACGGCGCCGACCGCCGGGCTGATGGACGAGGGGCGGCGGCGCGAGATCGCGCGGCTGGCCGCCCGTCACGACCTGACCCTCATCGAGAACGATGCCTATGGCGCGCTGCTGGAGGGGGCGCCGCCGCCGGTCAGCGCCTTCGCGCGCGACCGGTCGGTTTACCTGACGACCTTTACCAAGTGCACGCTGCCCGGGTTGCGGGCGGGCTACATGGTGGGGCCGGACCGGCTTTATGCGGCGCTGCTGAGCCGGTTGATGGTGTTTTCCTGGGCCGCGACGCCGCTTTTGTGCGAGATCGCGACGCGCTGGGTGCGCGACGGCACCGCCGCGGCGCTGGCCGGGTGGCAGCGTGCGGCGCTGGCCGAGCGGGGGCGGATCGCGCGGGACGTTCTGGGCCGTCACGATCTGCGCGGACACCCCGGCGGCCTGCATTACTGGCTGCCCCTGCCGGAGGGCTGGACCAGCGCGGAATTCCAGCGCCAGGCCGAGGCGCGGGACATCGTTCTGGCCCCGGCCGAGCCGTTCCTGACGCGGCAGGCGGCGCCGGTTCGGGCGGTGCGGATCTCGGTCGGGGGCGTGGCCGATCGCGCGCGGTTTGAAACGGCGCTGGAGCGGATCGCGGCGCTGCTGGATCGGGCGCCGGGCGCGGGGATGCCGCTGCCTTACTGAGGATTGTCCTGCGCCAATTATTGATTTGACATGCTGTGCAATGCTTTGCACGCTTCCCTTCGTATCGTTTGGAAACAGGGAGCAAAGCTATGGCGAAATACGTGACCAAGACCTTCGCGGCCGCGGCCGCGGCGAGTGTCATGGCCATGAGCGCCGGGATGGCGCAGGCCGAGACATGGCGCTATGCGTTCGAGGAAGCCATCGACGAAGTCCAGGGCGTGTTCGCCCAGAAATTCAAGGAAGAAATCGAGGCGAATTCCGATCACACCGTCCAGCTTTTCCCCTACGGCACGCTTGGCGAATCCGCCGACATCATGGAACAGGCGCAGGCCGGCATCCTGCAATTCGTGGACCAGAGCCCCGGCTTCACCGGCTCGCTGATCCCCGAGGCGCAGGTGTTCTTTGTGCCCTACCTGCTGCCGCAGGACACCGAGAAGCTGGGCGAGTTCTTCCGCACCTCGAAGGCCATCAACGAGATGTTCCCCGAGCTTTATTCCGAGCAGGGGCTGGAACTGCTGGTCATGTTCCCCGAGGGCGAGGTCTGCATGACCACGCAGGAACCGGTGAGCGGGCCCGAGGATCTCAACGAGGTCAAGTTCCGCGTGATGACCAACCCGCTGCTGGTGGAAAGCTACAAGGCCTTCGGCGCGACGCCCACGCCGCTGCCTTGGGGCGAGGTCTATGGCGCGTTGCAGACCGGCATCATCCAGGGTCAGGAAAACCCGATGTTCTTCATCGAATCGACCAAGATGTACGAGGTGACCGAGGTCATCACCTGCGCGGGCCACAACAACTTCACCACCGCCGTCATGGCCAACGAGGAGTTCTTCGAGGGGCTGCCCGAGGAGGAACAGAAGATGATCAACGATGCGATCGACGTGGCCTTCGAGCACATCATCGACTACCAGAAGGGTCTGCACGAGGAGAGCATCGAGAAGATCAAGGCGGCCAAGCCCGAGATGCAGGTCAACGTGCTGAGCGAGGAAGAGCGCCAGCCCTTCGTCGAGGCGGCCGACGAGGTCGAGGCGACCTTCCTGGAAATGACCGGCGAGAGCGGCAAGAAGATCCTCGATCAGCTCAAGGCCGATCTGGAGGCCGTGCAATAAGCGCGAAACCCGGCCCGGCGGCGGCGCCTGTGCGCGGCCGCCGGGCCATGACAGAATTCCAAAGGCGAGGGGTGGCCGCCCATGACCGACTCACAGCCACAGTCGCAGACCGACACCACCTCGGCGGATGATCCGGCCACGGGAGAGTATCAGTCCGCGCTGCCGGGACTCCTGGGAAAGATCGACATCCTGATCAGCCGCATCGAGGCGTTCATGCTGGCGGTGGGCGTGCTGCTGATGGCGCTGAACACCATCGCCAATGTCGTCGGGCGGTTCGTGTTCCAGAACAGCATCTTCTTTTCCGAGGAGCTGAACCGCATCCTCATCATCCTGATCACCTTTGCCGGCATCAGCTATGCCGCGCGGCACGGGCGGCACATCCGCATGTCGGCGATCTACGACGCGCTGCCGCCCAAGGCGCGCAAGGGGCTGATGATCGTCATCACGCTGGTCACGGCCGTGTTCATGTTCGGGCTGTGCTACTATGCCTTCACCTACCTGCAGACGCAGGCGGGGCGGGGGCGTGTCCTGCCGTCGCTGCAAATCCCCGTCTGGATCACCCTGGTCTGGGTGCCGGTGGGCTTTTTCATGACCGGGATGCAATACCTTCTGACCGCGATCAAGAACCTGCTGGACAAGGACATCTATCTCTCGACCGCCGTCCTGGAAGGCTATGACGAAGACGAGATGGAGGTCTGAGCGATGGCATTGACGATTTTCTCGATCATGATCGTCCTGCTGTTGCTGGGCTTTCCGATGATGATCCCGCTGATCGTGGGGGCCTTCGTGGGCTTCTATTCGCTGTTCGGAGGCATGAGCCAGCTTGAGACCATGATCCAGCAGATCATGGCGGGCATCCGGCCCGCCTCGCTGATCGCGGTGCCGATGTTCATCTTCGCCGCCGACATCATGACGCGCGGCCAGTCGGCCAACCGGCTGATCGACCTTGTCATGGCGTTCGTCGGGCACCTGAAGGGCGGTTTGGCCGTGTCCACGGCGGCGGCCTGCACGATGTTCGGCGCGGTCTCGGGCTCGACCCAGGCGACGGTGGTGGCCATCGGCTCGCCGCTGCGGCCGCGGATGCAGAAGGCGGGCTACAACGACAGTTTCATCCTGGCGCTGATCGTGAACGCGTCGGACATCGCCTTCCTGATCCCGCCCTCGATCGGCATGATCATCTATGGCGTGGTGTCCAACACCTCGATCGCGGAGCTGTTCATCGCGGGGATCGGGCCGGGGCTGCTGATCCTGTTCCTGTTCTCGGTCTATTCGTGGATCTACGCGGTGCGCAACAAGGTGCCCACCGAGGACAAGGCCAGCTGGGGCGAGCGCCTGACGGCGGCGCGCAGGGCGCTGTGGCCGCTGGGGTTTCCGGCGATCATCATCGGCGGCATCTATGGCGGCATCTTCAGCCCGACCGAGGCGGCGGCGGCCTGCGTGCTTTATGCGCTGATCCTGGAGGTGGTCGTCTTTCGCGAACTCGACCTGAAGGGCGTCTATGACACCGCGAAATCGACCGGGCTGATCACGGCGGTGGTGTTCATCCTCGTGGGCGTGGGTGCGGCGTTTTCCTGGGTGATCTCCTTCGCGCAGATCCCGCAGGAAATCCTGAGCGGCATCGGCATCGACCAGATGGGCCAGATCGGCGTGCTGTTCGTGATCTCGGTGGCGTTCTTCGTGGGCTGCATGTTCGTCGATCCGATCGTGGTGATCCTGGTTCTGGTGCCGATCTTCGCGCCGGTGGTGCAGTCGGTCGGGCTGGACCCGGTGCTGGTCGGCACGATCATCACGCTGCAGGTCGCGATCGGGTCGGCCACGCCGCCTTTCGGATGCGACATCTTCACGGCGATCGCGGTGTTCAAGCGCCCCTACATGGAGGTGATCCGGGGCACGCCGCCCTTCATCTTCATCCTGCTGTCGGTGGCGGTCGCGCTGATCTTCTTCCCGCAGATCGCGCTGTTCCTGCGTGACCTGGCCTTTGCGAAGTAAGCAGGAGACCGGAGATGTTCAAATCCATCCTCATCCCCTTCGACGGCTCGCCCAATGCCGAGAAAGCCCTGCTGAAAGGACTTGAACTGGCCGGGCATTTCAAGGGCACATCGGTCACGATCCTGACGGTTTACCGGCACCATTCTATGCTGGAGGCGTCGCTGTCGATGGTGCGCCCGGACGATCCGGGCAACCTGGACGACATCATGCGCACCCACGCGCGCGAAGTGGCCGAATACGGCAAGCGGCTGGCGCAGGAGGCCGGGCACGCCCAGGTGCGGGCATTCGTGAAATCCGGCCCCGCCTCGCGCACGATCGTCAATTTCGCGAAAGAGCATGACATGGACCTGATCGTGATCGGCAGCCGGGGGATGGGATCGGTCGAGGGGTATCTGCTGGGCAGCGTGTCCCACAAGGTCACGGGCATTTCGCCGATCCCGGTGCTGGTGATCTGAGGCGCGTCAGTCCAGCGCGCGGACCATCGGGCTGTCGGTGACTGCCCATGTCCCGGCCTCTATCTGTTCGCCGTCGCGGAAGGCCACATAGCTGCGTGGCCCGAAATAGCGCAGTTGCGCCAAGGGGCCGTCGAGCCCCTCTGCCGTGTCGGCGGAGATGAAGAGAACCACGTCCCCCGATTTGCGCCGTTCGATCCAGGCCCGCGCCGTGCCGGTATCGGCGGGCCAGGGGCGGGGATCGGCGATCAGCTTGTCGCGCATCCCGGCCACCGCGCCGGTGTCCCCGATCACCACCAGCGCCGCCCGGTCCTCCAGCGTGTCGCGCTTGGAGGCGGGCAGGCCCGCCGCCCCGAAAAGCCGCCCCAGCAGGCGGTCCGCGGCGGCCTGCATGTCGTCCGGGCCGGGCGCGACCCAATGCGCGGCATCCTCGGCGCGGAAAAGGTCGGCAAAGCCGGGCGCGGTCTCGCCGGGCAGAAGCTGGCGGGCGAGATCGAAGCCGGGATCGAGGGACACCGACAGCGGCGCGGCCCGTGTGGTGATCGTGGCCGTGGTCGCGGGGCGGTCGAGCGTGATCTCATGGGTTTCCGGCCCCTGCGCCGTGTTGACCCGCAGCGGGACGGTCAGGCGCCAGGCGGGTGCGCTTTGCCGTATGGTCACGCGCAGGGCGCGGTCGCCGGTGCGGGCGGCCTCTGCAAGCGACAGGCGCGGCAACCCGGCGCGATCGAGCCATTGATCGAAGAACCATGACAGATCACGCCCCGCGGCGTCCGTGAAGGCGGCTTGCAGGTCCGGCCATGCGGCGATGCCGCCGCGATGGGTGGCATAGAACCGGCGGATCGCGTCGGAAAAGGCGGCCCCGCCGATCTCCGCGCGCAGCATGTGAAAGACCAGCGCGGCCTTGCCATAGCCCACGGCCTGCTGGCCGTCATGCGCCGAGGAGCGGAAGGCGCGGAGCGGCTTGTCGGCCTGCGCGGGCAGGTGGGCCAGGGCCTCGAGCCAGTCGAGCCGCATCTGCCGCGCCGCGCCATTGCCCGCATCCTGGGCAAGCGCGTGATCGGCCTGGTAGGTGGTCAGCCCCTCGGCCCAGTTGCCGCTGTCATAGTCCACGCCCACGGCATTGCCCCACCAGCTATGCAGCACCTCGTGGGCCAGCGACCGGCCGCGCATGTAGGGATGCCCCAGGATCGCGCGGCTGACATAGGTCAGCCCGGCAAAGCCGAGCCCCACCGGGATGGGCGCGGACACGACCGAGAACGAGTCGTAAGGATAGGGGCTGATCTGCTGCGCATAGCGCGCGACATAGCGGCCCGCGGCGTCCATGTAGCTTTGCGACAGATCGGCCTGCGCGGTCTCGAAATAGGTGCGCAGGATCAACTCGCCCGCCTTGCGTTGCGCGACGGTGTAGGGGCCGGCAAACAGCCCGAGATCCTGCGGCAGCCCGTCGAAGACGAAGCGCGACACGATCCGCCCCTCGGCCTGTGTTTGCGCGATCCGCGATCCCGTGGCGACCGCCCGGTGCGTGGCGGGCACGTCGAGCGAGATGCGGAACCTGTGCCGTGCGCGGTCGTCCAGCGGCAGCCACGCGGCCCCGATCAGGAAGCTGCCGGCGGGATCGGTGCCAATGGCGCGCGGAGTGCCGTCAAGGTCGGGCAGGGTGCCCCGGAACGACAGGGTGAGAGATCGACCCGCGATCACCGCTGCAGGGATCGTGCGCGTGTCGGCAAGCGCCACCTGGGTGCCGCCGAGTTGCAGGCTTTCGGGGTTCAGCCAATCCTCGTCCGGCAGGGACACGTCGCCTTGCGGCTCTTCGATCGTGACGGCGCCGGTGATGGTGCCGGTCTCGGGCTCCCACGCCAGGTCGATGGCATAGCTGTGGTGGGCGCCGGCCTTCGCGGCGAGGGTGGCCAGCGCCCAAAGCGCGGCGGCAAGCAGAAGGGGCCGGATCGGGGCGGTCAAGACGGGCTCCTTGGGTGAGCGGTGGTGAGACTCGATACTAGCCTGCGCGGCGCGTCCGTCCATCGCCGGAACACGGGTTTTCGCGCGCGGGTTGTGGCCGCGAGGCGCCGTTCGTCCGCGAATCGCATTGTGGCGCGCGGATGGCAGGCCGCCTGGGGTATCGTTTCGAAAAACGTGCATTTCGAAGGCACATTTTTCGGAATGTTTCCGATTGGTATCAAATGGATCGCGCTTATTGCCCGAAATGTGGCGAAAGTTGAACGAAATATTGACGGCTGGGTCGCCATTTTGATCAACTGGTCCACACGACACGACAGCTTCTGGACCGGGCCTTCTGGAAAGGTAAACGAGTAGGCAGGGTCGAGTGCCCCTGCAACGCGTGTGTCTTGGTGCCCGCCCGTGGACGGATGGTCAGGCTGATCGCGTATCAGCGCCGCGTAATCCACGGAGATGTGACGGTTTCGGTGCCCAGTCCGATTTCTGCCGTGCAAGCCCGGTGGAGGGGCGTTTCCGGTGTCAGTGCCCGCTATTTCGCGGTTCAGGGGTGTGTATAGATATGTCGGCCGTTCTGACCGACCAATTTATGGGCCGGCCGTCCTGTTGGGGCGGCCGGTCTTGTGATTCCTCCCCGGTCCGGTCACGCGGGCGGCGCGACCGCCTCGGACGGGGGCAGGCCGCCCAGCTGGTCGGTCAGGTCCATCGCGGCTGTCTTTACCACCTTGCCGATGGCCGCGATCTTGTCATCGGGCAGACGCGCGGCCAGCCCCGAGACCGAGATCGCGCAGGCCGGCTCGCCATGCGGTGACCAGACGACCGCCGCGACGCAACGCAGGCCGGTCACGTGTTCCTCGTCGTCCAGCGCATAACCGCGGGTGCGGATCCGCGCGATGTCCTGCATCGCGGTGTCCAGGCCGCGATGGGAGCGACCGGTGAGGGGCCGGAACCCGGTGCGCGCGGCGAAAGCGGCGATATCGGCATCCGTCCAGGTGGCCAGGATCGCCTTGCCCATGCCCGAGCAGAAGGCCGGCACCCGTCCGCCGGGGGGCGAGATGGCGCGCATGATCTCGCGGCTTTCCACCTGGCTGATCGTCACCAGCTCGTCATTGTCGAGAATGCCCAGATTGGCGGTTTCGCGGGTCACGTCGCGCAAACGCCGCAGGAAGGGCAGGGCGGGGGCCACAAAATTGTGCCGCCGCCCGAAGGCGGCGCCCACGGCAAAGGCCTCGCGGCCCACATGCCACAGGGCGCGGTCGGGTTCGAACTGGGCGAAGCCCTGCAATTCCAGCGTGGTCAGCAGGCGATGGGTGGTCGAAACCGCAAGCTCCGCCTGGCGCGCGATATCGCTGACGCGCAGGCCCTCGTCATGGCGGCTGAGGATTTTCAGCAGGCCAAGCGCGCGGGTGACGGATTGGACGCCCTCGGTTTTCTGTCCGCTCATTCGGCATACCTTTCCATACAATGGAAAACATTTTTCCATTTCTTACAAGTTTTCCGGCGCTGCGCTAGGTCCACATCAAAGAAATGGAGGATGGAGATGACCGCTTACGTAAATCGCCAGGGCCTGTCGGTGGCAGAGCCCCTGGCCAAGCTGATCGAAGATGAAATCCTGCTGGATATCGCGCCCGATGCCTTCTGGTCGGGCTATGCCGCGCTGCTGCGCGACCTGGCCCCGGTCAATGCCGGGCTGCTGGACAAGCGCGCGAAGATGCAGCGCCAGATCGACGAATGGCACAAGGCCCGGCAGGGCAAGCCGTTCGATGCCGAGGCTTATCGCGATTTCCTGTCCGAGATCGGATACCTGGAACCCGAACCCGAGCCCTTCTCGGTCACCACCGAGAACGTGGACCCCGAGATCGCCAGCGTGGCCGGCCCGCAGCTGGTCGTGCCGGTGATGAACGCGCGTTTCGCGTTGAACGCGGCCAATGCGCGCTGGGGCTCGCTTTACGATGCGCTTTACGGCACCGACGCGATCGAGGGCGAAGCCGAAGGGCCGGGCTATGATCCGAAGCGCGGCGCCAAGGTGATCGGCTGGGCTCGCGCCCACATGGACAGCGTCGTGCCGCTTGCAAAAGGGGCCTGGGCCGATGTCGAGGCGCTGAAGGTGGCCGACGGTGCGCTGCTGGTCACGACCGGCGGGGAAAAGACCGCGCTGGCCGACCCGGCGCAGTTCGCGGGCTACACCGAGGGCGGCAACATCTTCCTGCGGGCCAATGGCCTGCTGATCGAGGTGGTGATCGACCGCGCCTCGCCCATCGGCAAGGACGACCCGGCCGGGATTGCCGATATTCGCCTGGAAAGCGCGCTGACCGCGATCCAGGATTGCGAGGATTCGGTGGCGGCCGTGGATGCCGAGGACAAATGCGTGGTCTATGCCAATTGGCTGGGCCTGATGCGCGGCGATCTGGAAGAAAGCTTCGAGAAGGGCGGCAAGACCATGACCCGCCGCCTGAACCCGGATGTCGAATTCCTCGACCCGCAGGGCAAGCCGGTGACCCATCCGGGCCGCGCGCTGATGCTGGTGCGCAACGTCGGCCACCTGATGACCACCGATGCGGTGCTGCTGGACGGCAAGGAAACGCCCGAAGGGATGCTGGATGCCGCCGTCACCGTGGCCGCCGCCATGCATGACCTGAGAAAGAGCGGGCCGCGCAATTCGCGCGCCGGGTCGATCTACGTGGTCAAGCCCAAGATGCACGGCCCCGAGGAAGTGGCCTTTACCGATACGCTCTATGGCCGGGTCGAAGACCTTCTTGGCCTGCCGCGCCACACCGTGAAGATCGGCGTGATGGACGAGGAGCGGCGGACCTCGGCCAACCTGCTGGCCTGCATCAAGGCGGTGAAGGACCGCTGCGTCTTCATCAACACCGGCTTCCTGGATCGCACCGGCGACGAGATCCATACCTCGATGCAGGCCGGTCCGGTGGTGCCCAAGGGCGAGATGCAGAAGGAACCGTGGCTGGCGGCCTACGAGGCGGGCAACGTCGATGCGGGGCTGGCCGCCGGAATGGCCGGCAAGGGCCAGATCGGCAAGGGCATGTGGGCCAAGCCCGACGCGATGGCCGAAATGCTGGAGGTCAAGATCGGCCATCCCAAGGCCGGCGCCAACACCGCCTGGGTGCCGTCGCCCACCGCCGCCACGCTCCATGCCACGCATTACCACCAGGTGAACGTGGCCGCATTGCAGGAGGAGATGAAAACCCGCGAGAAGGCCTCGCGCGAGGACCTGCTGACTCCGCCGCTGATGACCGGCCGCAACCTGTCGGATGAAGAGGTGCGCCGCGAACTGGACAATTCCTGCCAGTCGATCCTGGGCTATGTCGTGCGCTGGGTCGATCAGGGGATCGGCTGCTCCAAGGTGCCCGACATCAACGATGTCGCCCTGATGGAGGATCGCGCGACGCTGCGGATCTCGTCGCAATACCTGGCCAACTGGCTGCTGCACGGGATCTGCACGGCGGACGAGGTCGAGGCTTCGCTGCGCCGGATGGCGCCCAAGGTCGATGCGCAGAACGCCCATGACCCCGCCTATCGCCCCATGGCGCCCGATTTCGACGGGCCGGCCTTCCGGGCGGCGCATGACCTGATTTTCAAGGGGGCGCTTCAGCCCTCGGGCTATACCGAACCGCTGCTGCACGCGGCACGCCGCGCCGCAAAGGCCGCTTGAGGAGGACCAAAGTATGATGACGATCAACAGGCTCGATCTGGACGATGCCCGCGTGCTGCTGGCCGGGGCGCGCGCCAAGGCCGACGATATCGGGGTGCCGATGTGCATCGCGATCACCGACGAGGGCGGCAATCTGGTTGCCTTCGAGCGGATGGATGGTGGCAAGGTCACGTCGATCACCATTGCCATCGACAAGAGCTTCACCGCCTCGGGCGCCAGGAAGGCGACCCATGAATATGGCGAGGTCAGCCAGCCCGGCGCGCCGGCCTACGGCATCGGCTCGGCCATCGGCGGGCGGCTGATGGTGGTGGGCGGCGGCCTGCCCGTGGTGGTGGATGGCGAGGTCGTGGGCGGCATCGGCGTCAGCTCGGGCACGCCCGCGCAGGACCGCGAGGTGGCCGAGGCCGGCATCGCGGCCTTCCTCGCCGCCCGCGGCTGAGCCGCCTCATGCGTGACACCGAGACCGGGCGCGGCAGGACAGCCGCGCCCGGTTTTTGTGGGGGGGGGGGCGTGGGGGCTGCTCGGGCGGGTCATGCGGCCTTTGGCGGAGGAGGTGGCTTTTTATGGGCTTAAAACTGAAACCAGGACATCGGATGGCTCTCGCACAGGTTCACTTTCGTTACCAAGCGAATCCATTCGCCATTCTAGCCCAGTATTGAATGTGCTAATGGAATTTCATGGACGCTGGCATCATACCGCTGGTCATTGTGCTGGGCCTGTTGGCCTTGTTTCTGGGCCTGTTTTTGTTTGGCTTGGCTCTTCGAGGTGGCGCCTTCTTATTCTTTTGGGCTTTGGAGCAAGGCTTCATAGGCGTGGCTGCATACTTTGCAGCCTGGGTTTTCTTGTTGCCGCTGATGGCGACCGTCTCAATCGGGTTAGGAATTGGGCTTAAGACTCTTGAACGCCGCGAAATTCAAGACAAAAACCGAGTTGAAAAGGGGGTGCCGCCAAGGAGCCCCGACGCACATTACAGGTGGGCAAATCGGTTGCCGCCATACGACGATTGACCCAAGAAGGAGATTGTCTACCAACGCAGCGCAATCATCTTCCAAAAACAAGACCACTTTGCCGACCAGCGCGCGGGGCACCTTGGAGGATCCAAGCCAGATATTGCGTGGGTTTTAATGTGGGAAGCGGGCGCGGCGGTTTACGCCAAGTGAATCAAGTCGCTGGAATATGTGATGCCCTTTGGCGGAGG
>JAASSQ010000319.1 GCA_021767845.1 Roseovarius sp.
CCGCAGCCGCTCGTCCAGCGCGGCATCGGCCAGCGCCTGTTTCTTGGCGGCCAGCGCGCTGTTGATCTCGTCCTTCAGCGCGTTCAGCCGGGGGCCCATCACCTGCCGTTCCTCGGGCGTCATCTTGCCCAGTTCGCGCATTTTCAGGCTGATTTCACCCTTCTTGCCCACCGCCTGCACGCGCAGGTCTTCCAGCGCGGATTCGTCGGCGGCCTCGGCAATCGCGGCCAGGTACTTGTCTCTCAGATCGTCCATCTGTCTCACCCGTTTGGCGTCACGGGCGGGTTACAGCGCCTGAGCGACCAGCGCAAGGGACTGGCGCGGGCTCAGTCGCGCTGCGTGCGGGCGCGCACCTCGCGGTCATGCGCTTCCAGCAGGCGGCGGGCCTTCTCGCTCAGCAGGACCATCGGCTGTTCGGTGCCTTGCTTTTCCATCGATCCTCTCCCCTCAACGCGGCCGGGATGGCCGCACCACGGGGACATCATCGCGCCGAAGAGTGAAGATTTCGGGGCATCGAGGGGGCGATTCCGGGCTTTTTCCGGGCAATGCATGAAAAAAGCCGCCGGCGCGGGGCCGGCGGCGTCTTCACTGTCCCGATGTTTCGGGCCCGTTTCCGGGTTTGGCTCAGTTGGCCAATGCGCTTTTCGCCTGATCGACGATCGCGCCGAACGCGGCCGGTTCGCGCACGGCCAGATCGGCCAGCACCTTGCGGTCCACTTCGACGCCGGCCTTGTTCAGCCCGTTGATGAAGCGCGAATAGGTCAGGCCCTCGTCATGTGCGCGCACGGCGGCGTTGATCCGCTGGATCCACAGCGCGCGGAAATTGCGCTTGCGGTTCTTGCGGTCGCGCGTGGCGTATTGATTGGCCTTGTCAACGGCCTGACGGGCCACCTTGAAGGTGTTTTTGCGGCGGCCATAGTAACCCTTGGCGGCCTTGGTGACTTTCTTGTGACGGGCGTGAGTGACGGTTCCACCTTTGACGCGTGCCATGTCTCAGTTCTCCTTGGCCTTAGCGGTGATAGGGCATCATCGGCTTGACGATCTTGGCGTCAGCCTCGGACATGACCGTGGTTCCACGGGCGTCACGGATGAACTTGTTGGTGCGCTTGATCATGCCGTGGCGCTTGCCCGCCTGCGCGGTCTTGATCTTGCCACTGGCCGTCATCTTGAACCGCTTCTTGCAGCTCGACTTGGTCTTCATCTTGGGCATTTCCGGCTCCTTCTTCGGTCGGTTGAACGCGCGACTCGGCATGCCACTCCGGCCGGCCGCGCAGGATCAGGGGCGCCGTATACGCCCTCTCCCCGTGTTGTGCAAGGGGGCAGGTGGGCAAAGGCGGTTGGGGGTGTGTGTCTGATGGGGCCGGGTTTCGCGCATCGCCGGGCCGCGGTGCGGCGATGGAGCAATAGGGTCTGTGCGCTTTATTCCCTCCAACCCCGAAAAAGGTCTGGGCTCGCCCAAGAACCAGCCAAATCGCCGTGCCGGGGGGCGGCCCGGCGATGCGCGGCGGCCTGCAGGCCGCTATTCGCGCCCGCGCCGCAAGCCCCCTGATTGTCGAAACTCACGAGCCTATCAATCGCTTCCGTAGGATTTTGCCGGCCGTAACGTAGTCCATATTCGTAATGCCCCGGGCAACAGGATGGGGGAGGCGGGCAAACAGCGTGCCATTCGCTTCATGAAAAAGCATCTTGTCATGATCTGGGTGTTTGGCGAAGCCGCCTGATATTTCGTGCCACTGACGATCATACGAGGAGCCATAAAAAACGACAACGGCCGGCACGTGTTTCTGAATGAGATCGCCGAGGGCTCTTACCCGCTTTGATCCAACGTGATCCAAGTATTTCTTCCTGCTTTGGAGGTAGTCGAGGTCACTATAACCCTCGAATCCTTTCCTGGTGTTTGGAGACGGCAAAGGCATTAATTCGATGAGGCAAGTCGGAACCCCTGTCGAACCGGATGGCGTGGAGCGCCCGAGGGTTTCGGTCTGGAACTCGCGTGTGTTTTTCGTGTGCGTAGGGTGCACATAGGCAGAAAGATACATCTTTATTAATTTTGACCAAGTTCGCTGAAGCGGAGCTTTCCCAGTGAAGTGATCTTTAGCGCCAATTGCGTAGTGATATTCCTTCACATCATCCAGTGACCTTTCCCCGCGGGCTTGCCAGGTTTCGATGCGAAGTTTGAAGTCGTCTCCGCACGCTTCTTCCATGCCTACGACCCATAACGGAGCTTCGAAGGTTCCATATCCCCAAAATTTTGGGATGAAGCGTTCGAGCAACTCCGAGTGGACTTTGTTATTGCTGTTCAACTCAACTAGCCCCTGCCTCTCAGGTCAGGTAGCGCGCCACGACCCGCACGAAGGTGTCGGGCACGTCGCGAATGGAGTAGCCGCCGGGCTTGCTGGTGATCGCCCAGACCATCAGCGCGCCGCCCGCGATGATGGTGAAGGCGGCGACGCGCGGGGCGTGGCCATCCGTCACCGCCGCGATGATCGAGGGGATCGACATGACGATCAGGACAAGGCCGATGATCAGGGCAAGGTCGGGATCCATGCGATCCTCCGGCACCGGAAACACTACACCGTGCCAGCTTAGCCCGGTTCCGTCGAATAAATCAAACTTTCCTGACAGGGGGCCACGCGCAGGATGTTCGTGGTGCCCGGCACGTTGAAGGGCACGCCGGCGGTGACCACGATCTGGTCCAGCGCGTCGGCATAGCCCTGTTCGCGCGCCGCGCGCGCGGCGTTCAGCACCGCCTGCTTGAAGCGTTCCAGCTCGCCGGTCATCACGCAGTTCACCCCCCAGCTCAGCGCAAGCCGCCGCGCGGTGCCGCGCAGGTTGGTCATGGCGATGATCGGCACGCGCGGGCGCTCGCGGGCGATCAGCAGCGCGGTGGTGCCCGACTGGGTGAAACAGCAGATCGCCTTGATGTCGGTGGTTTCCGCGATCTCGCGGGCGGCGGCGACGATGCCATCGGCCACGCTCTCGCGCTTCGCGCGGCGCGAGGCCTCGATGATCTCGGTATAGGTGGGGTCGTCCTCGACCTCGCGGGCGACGTTGTCCATCGTGGTGACCGCCTCGACCGGATAGGCCCCGGCCGCCGATTCCGCCGACAGCATGATCGCGTCCGCGCC
>JAASSQ010000067.1 GCA_021767845.1 Roseovarius sp.
CCTGATCGACGATTTTTCCGACCTGCCCGCCTGCCTCGACACCCTGTGGGAGACCGCGACATGAGCGAATGGAAAGCCAAGCGTTTCTGGAAATCCGCCGACGTGGCCGAAGAGGACGGCGGCTTCACCGTCCGGCTGGACGGGCGCGGGGTCAAGACCCCGGCGAAATCGCCCCTCGTCGTGCCGACGCCCGAGATGGCGCAGGCCATCGCCGCCGAATGGGACGCGCAGGAAGACGTGATCGACCCCGGCTCCATGCCGGTGACCCGCGCCGCCAATGCCGCGTTGGACAAGGTGCGCCCGCAACAGGCTGAGGTGGCCCGGATGATCGCCGGTTACGGCGATTCCGATCTGCTGTGCTACCGCGCCGACAGCCCGGCGGAACTGGCGCAGCGGCAGGCCGAGGCATGGGATCCGCTGCTCGATTGGGCGGCGCGGGATCTGGGCGCGCGGCTGCGGCCCGTGACCGGGGTGATGCACGCGCCCCAAGACGCGGCAGCGCTGCGCGCCCTGTCGGACAGGGTGCACGGGATGGAGGCATTCACCCTCACGGCGTTTCACGATCTCGTCAGCCTTTCGGGCTCGCTGGTGATCGGCTTCGCCGCGCTCCATGACCTGCACGACATGGCCACGCTCTGGCGGCTGTCGCGGATCGACGAGACCTGGCAGGAACAGCAATGGGGCGTCGATGAAGAGGCCGCGGAACTGGCCGCAAGGAAAGAATCTGACTTTTTTGCCGCCAGGGTTTTTTACAATCTTGCGGGCGGGCGCCCGTAACGGCCCGCGCCTGATTTACGTTAGGAAAACTCAGGGCTTGGCTCATTGTTTTTGCTGATCCGGGTCTTGACGTTTAGTGATGAATCCACACAAACTCGCTGGCACTGAGTGGGGCCTGCCCCCGGAAACAGTATCGCCCGGCCCTTCCGGGCCGACAGAACCGCTCGTCAAAGGGCGGACAATCAGGAAGAGGTAAACATGAAAAAATCCGTGATTCTCGGCGCGCTGACCGTCGCTGGCCTGTCTGCCGGCGCCGCCGCTGCTGCCACGCTGGATGACATCAAGGCACGCGGCAAGCTGAACTGCGGCGTCACCACCGGCCTTGTGGGCTTTGCCGCGCCCGACGCGAACGGCGAATGGCAAGGCTTCGACGTCGGCGTCTGCCGCGCGGTTGCCGCCGCCGTCCTGGGCGACCCCTCGGCCGTCGAATTCGTGCCGACCACCGGCAAGACGCGCTTCACCGCGCTGGCTTCGGGCGAGATCGACATGCTGGCCCGCAACACCACCTGGACCCTGTCGCGCGACGTTGACCTGAAGAACGAATTCGTCGGCGTGAACTACTACGACGGTCAGGGCTTCATGGTGCCCAAGGGCCTCGGCGTCAGCTCGGCCAAGGAACTGAACGGCGCCACCGTCTGCATCCAGACCGGCACCACCACCGAACTGAACCTGGCCGACTATTTCCGCGCCAACGACATGGAATACGAGCCGGTTCCGATCGAAACCAACGCCGAAGCGCAGCAGCAGTACCTGGCCGGCGCCTGTGACGTCTACACCACCGACGCATCGGGCCTCGCCGCGACGCGGGCAACCTTCGAAAGCCCCGGCGACCACGTGATCCTGCCCGAGATCATCTCGAAAGAGCCGCTCGGCCCGCTCGTGCGCCACGGTGACCAGGAATGGGGCGACATCGTCCGCTGGACCCTGAACGCGCTGATCGCGGCTGAGGAATTCGGCCTGACCTCGGCCAATGTCGAGGAACTGGCCTCCAACGGCACCGACAAGCCCGAAGTGAACCGCATCCTCGGTGTCGAAGGCACCCTTGGCGAGATGCTGGGCCTCGAAAGCGACTGGGCGGTCAACGCCATCGCGGCCGGCGGCAACTACGGCGAGCTGTTCGAGAAGCACATCGGCGAGAACACCCCGGTGGGCCTTGCCCGCGGGCTCAACGCCCAGTGGCAGGACGGCGGCCTGATGTACGCCCCGCCCTTCCGCTAATAGCCGACACGGCGAAGGGCGCGGGTTGATCCCCGCGCCCTTCTCCCATCCGGACCAAACGATCGGCCCCACGGCGCCCCCGCGCCGCAGAAAAACCGGACCGGGCCGACAGACGGGGAACATCCCAGATGACGACATACACCGACCCGCCGAAGGAGTCGTTCCGGCTGTCCATGCTTTTGTATGACACCCGGTATCGGTCCCTGACCATTCAGGTCGTGGCGCTGATGGGCTTCATGCTGCTGGCCGCCTGGCTCATCAACAACACGATCCAGAACCTCGCGGCTCTGGGCAAACCGATCGAGTTCGGATTCTTCACCGAACCGGCCAGCTACGACATCAACCAGCACCTGCTGGAATACGACAGCCGCGACACCCACCTGCGCGCCTCGCTGATCGGGCTCATCAACACGCTGATCATCGCCGTCATGGGCTGCGCCACGGCCACCATCGTCGGTGTGCTCGTCGGCATCCTCCGCCTAAGCAAGAACTGGCTGGTGGCCAAGATCATGGCCGTCTACGTCGAGATGTTCCGCAACGTGCCGGTGCTGCTGTGGATCGTGCTGGCCATGGCCATCCTGATCGAAAGCCTGCCGCGCCCCGCCGCCTTCCGCGGCGACACGCCCGACGCGACGATGAAGGTCTTCGACAGCGTCGCCTTCACCAACCGCGGCTTCTACATCCCCGAGCCGCTGTTCTCGCGCTCGCTCGGCGATATCCACCTGTTCGGGCAATCCAGCCTTCGCATGGACGTGTCGCTGGATTTCGTCGCCTTCCTGGTGGTGCTGATCGGCTCGATCTACGCAGCCCGCAGGGTCACCGCCCGCGCCGACAAGATCCAGAACGCGACCGGCCTGCGCCCGACCACCTGGCACATCAACACCGCGATCATCATCCTGCCCACCCTGGCGCTGCTCGTCGGGCTGGGGTTCCACCTGGGCTACCCCGAGCTGCGCGGCTTCAACTTCCAGGGCGGCATCCACATGCGCAACTCGCTGATCGCACTGTGGCTGTCCCTTTCGCTCTACACGGCCGCCTTCGTGGCCGAGATCGTGCGCGCCGGCATCCTCGCCATCTCGCACGGCCAGACCGAGGCCGCCGCCGCCCTCGGGCTCAGGCCGGGCCGTATCATGCGGCTGGTGGTGCTGCCGCAGGCGCTGCGCGTGATCGTGCCGCCGCTGATTTCGCAGTATCTCAACCTGACCAAGAACAGCTCGCTCGCCATCGCCGTGGGCTACATGGACATCACCGGCACGCTTGGCGGGATCACCATGAACCAGACGGGCCGCGAGCTGGAATGCGTGCTGCTTCTGATGCTGGTCTATCTCAGTATCTCGCTGATCATCTCGGCGATCATGAACTGGTACAACAACCGCGTGAAACTGGTGGAGCGGTAAGATGACAGATCATTCCTATGTCCGCACCGAGATGCTGCCCGAAAAGGCGCCGCCCGCGTCCGAGGTCGGCGTCATCGGCTGGATCCGCGAGAACCTGTTTTCCGGCTGGTTCAACTCGATCCTGACGATCCTGTCGCTGGCCTTCATCTACTACATCCTTTCGGCGCTCATCCCGTGGACCTTCCAGTCCGTGTGGAATGCCGGGTCGCTTGATGAATGCCGCGAGATCATGCGCGAAACCTGGGGCGAAACCCACGGGCACGCCTGCTGGGCGGTCATCAACGACCGCTGGCTGCAACTGCTCTACGGCTTCTACCCGCCCTATCCGGCCTACCCGGATGCGACCGTGGCCGACGCCCCGGCCGAGGCGTGGCTGCCGGCCTATTTCCGGCCCAACCTGACGCTGATCCTGCTGTTCGTCGCGCTTGCGCCGGTGCTGTTCGGCCATCTGCCGCGCCACCTGCTGATCGTGTCGGCGATCTACCCCTTCCTGATGCCCTGGCTTCTGTGGGGCGGATCGGTCTGGGTGCCGGTGACCATCGCCTTCGGTTTCGTGATCCTGTTCGGGGTCATCAAGTACGGTCAGGCCGTGATGGGCACGCTCGCCGCGATCATCGCGGCGGTGGGGGCCGCGCTGGTCTGGTGGCTGGTCCTGTCCGGTCCGGTGGCCGACGGGCTCTATGCGGTGATGCCGGTGGGCCTGCCCACGGTGGAAAGCCGCGAATTCGGCGGCTTCATGCTGGCGGTGCTGCTGGGGGTGGTGGCGATCGGGCTGTCGCTGCCCATCGGCATCGTGCTGGCGCTTGGCCGCCAGTCGGACCTGTTCATCATCAAGTCGCTCTGCGTGGGCTTCATCGAAACCATCCGCGGCGTGCCGCTGATCACGCTGCTCTTCGTGGCCTCGGTGCTGCTCAACTACTTCCTGCCGCCGGGCACGGATTTCGACATCATCGTGCGCGTCATGATCATGGTGACGATCTTCGCCTCCGCCTACAACGCCGAGGTGATCCGCGGTGGCCTCGCCGCCCTGCCCAAGGGCCAGTACGAAGGCGCCGACAGTCTCGGCCTGAACTACTGGCAGGCGCAGCGCCTCATCATCATGCCGCAGGCGCTCAAGATCTCGATCCCCGGCATCGTCTCGACCTTCATCGGCGTCTTCAAGGACACGACGCTGGTGTCGATCATCGGCCTGCTGGACCCGATCGGCCTGTCACAGGGCATCCGCGCCAACCAGGAATGGAACGGCATTTACTGGGAACTCTTCGCCTTCATCGCGTTGCTGTTCTTCATCTTCTGCTTCGGCATGTCCCGCTACTCCATGTGGCTGGAGCGCAAGCTCCAGACCGGGCACCGTTAAGAAAGGATCACGCCAATGTCTGATCTGGCAATCGAACGCGACGTGGACCGCTCCAAGATGCAGGTCTCGGACACGGTCGCCGTCGAAATCTCGAACATGAACAAGTGGTTCGGCGCATTCCACGTCCTGCGCGACATCGACCTCACGGTTTACGAGGGTGAACGCATCGTCATCGCCGGCCCCTCCGGGTCGGGGAAATCCACCCTGATCCGCTGCATCAACGCGCTGGAGGAACACCAGCAGGGCCGTATCACGGTGGATGGCACGGTCCTGTCGAACGACCTCAAGAACATCGACAAGATCCGCTCCGAGGTCGGCATGGTGTTCCAGCACTTCAACCTGTTCCCGCACCTGACGATCCTCGAAAACTGCACGCTGGCGCCGATCTGGGTGCGCAAGATCCCCCGGAAAGAGGCGGTCGAAACCGCGATGCACTTCCTGGAGAAGGTCAAGATCCCCGAGCAGGCCAACAAGTATCCCGGCCAGCTCTCGGGGGGTCAGCAGCAGCGTGTGGCGATCGCCCGGTCGCTCTGCATGAAGCCCAAGATCATGCTGTTCGACGAACCGACCTCGGCGCTCGATCCCGAGATGATCAAGGAGGTGCTCGACACCATGATCGAACTGGCCGAGGAAGGCATGACCATGCTCTGCGTCACGCACGAGATGGGCTTCGCCCGGCAGGTCGCCAACCGGGTGATCTTCATGGACCAGGGCCAGATCGTCGAACAGAACGAGCCCGAGGAATTCTTCAACAACCCGCAATCCGAGCGGACCAAGCTGTTCCTCAGCCAGATTCTGGGGCACTGAGGTTTCCGGTGTCCGGCATTGGCGCGGCCCTCTCGGGGGCCGCGTTTTTCGTGCGCGGCGGGGCGGATCGGCGGGTTTTGTACGAAACTTCTGGGGCAGGGGTCGGGTTTGGTACGAAAGCCGGGGGCAAAGTTGCAATTTCGTACGAAAGTCAGTCCTCGGTCAGCTCGCGCGGAACCACGAACGCGCGGGGCACGCCGGTGCCGGGCTCAAGCTGGCTCCAGTCGTCGATCTCGAAATCCGCCACCAGCGTCGCGCCGGTGGGATAATCGGCAAATCTTGAGTGGCCGGGAGCTTCGGCCACCAGATCTTGCGCAAATTCCGCGATACCGGGATTGTGGCCCAGCATCAGAACCACCGCGCCGTCAGCGTCCCGCAGGGTGGTCTGCATCCGGTCCGGCCCGGCATGGTAAAGCCCGTCCAGAAACGCCGGCGCCCCCACCAGCCCCAACCGCTCCCATGTTTCCCGCGTCCGCGCCGAGCTTGAGCTAAGTATCTGATCGGGAATGTATTTCTGGTCTCTAAGCCAGTCGCCAAGCGCCGTGGCCGACCGCCGCCCCCGGCCGTTCAGGGGCCGTTCGTGATCGCTCAACCCGGCATCCTTCCAGCTCGATTTCGCATGTCGCATCAGGATCAGTCGTTTCATCTGAACGCCCTCATGTGAAAGGCTGACTGCTCGGGCCGCCGGCCGTGGCCCTGGCTGACAGGGCAGGCGCGACGCACGACGCAGCCCATTGACAAACAATCATTTTCCGGCCTGTCCAGATCGGTCTTGCAGGCCGCCACGTCATATCCGTCCGGACTCAGTGCATCGACGGGGCAGGCCGTCAGGCACGGCTGTTTTTCGCAAGTGATACAAGGACTTGGCGGTGGTGCGGGCAGTTCGATCCGCTCTTGGAAGCCCAGGGCACCCCGATACGACACCATCAACCCCGCCGCATCATGCACCAGCAATCCCACCGGCGACACATGCGCCCGCCCACTCTCAAGCGCCCATTGCAGAAACGGTTGCCAGGGCGGGCCGCCGAACGGGAAAAAAGCTTTGGCATTCAAGGCTTTGGCCAGGCCGCCGATCACCCGTTCGGACCAACGGTCCAGCGGGTCCGCAGCCCCGTCCGCGTATTCCGGCGACGCCGTGAAATGCCCCCAGAACCCCGGCTCGCGCGGCCCCAGCAACACCAGCGTTCCGATCCCGTCGGGCGTGTTCCGGGTCAGCCCGCCGAAGATCGCCAGATGCTGCTTTTCGACCTTGTTTTCAATGTCTTGCAGCAGCATCGCCGTGCCTCATCCCGCGCGGATCATCGACCCTGCGCCATGTTCGGTATAGAGTTCCAACAGCACCGCATTCGGTGCCCTTCCGTCAATGATCACCACCGCGCGCACCCCGCCCTCGATGGCCGCGAGCGCGGTTTCGGTTTTCGGAATCATGCCGCCCGCGATGATCCCGTCCTTCGTCATCTCCCGAATCTGGTCAGCGGTCAGTTCCGTCACCACCTCACCCGAGGAATCGCGTACACCGTCGATATCGGTCAACAAAAGAAGGCGATCGGCCTTCAATGCCGCCGCGATCGCGCCGGCGGCCGTGTCGCCGTTGATGTTGAAGGTCTCGCCGTTTCGCCCCGCACCAAGCGGTGCGATGACCGGGATCGCGTCATCATGGAACAGGGTGTGCAGAATGGCAGGGTCGATCTCGGACGGTGTGCCCACCAGCCCAAGTGCAGGGTCCGCCGGATCGCAGGTGATCAGCCCCGCATCCTTGCCCGACAGGCCCACGGCCTTGCCCCCTTGGGCATTGATCGCCTGCACGATCCGCTTGTTCACGCGGCCCGACAGTACCATTTCCACCACTTCCATCGTGGCCTCGTCCGTCACGCGCTTGCCGTTCACGAAATCCGACTGGATGTCCAGCTTGGCCAGCATCTCGTTGATCATCGGCCCGCCGCCATGCACGATCACCGGGTTCACGCCGACCTGCTGCATCAGGACCACGTCGCGGGCGAAGGTCTCCATCGCCTCGTCGCTGCCCATGGCATGGCCGCCAAGCTTGATGACGACGATCGCGCCGTCGTAGCGTTGCAGATAAGGCAGGGCCTCCGACAGGGTGCGGGCGGTGGCGATCCAGTCGCGGTTCATGTCACGTTTCTTCATCTTTGCGGTCCCAAGGTCCAACGGGTTATCCCCGCGCAGGCCGTTACCTTCAAGGGATTTTCGCCCACGGCTATTCCAGCGTTGCGATCACGGCGCGCAGCGTGGCGATGCCGTCGCCCTTTTCGCTCGAGGTCAGGATCAGTTCGGGATAGGCCGCGGGGTGCCCGGACAGCTTGCCCCGGACCTGGTCCAGCACCTTGTCGCGGTCCTTGGCCTTGACCTTGTCGGCCTTGGTCAGAACGCATTGGAAGGTGACGGCGGCGCTGTCCAGAAGGCTCATGATCTCTTCATCGACATCCTTGATCCCGTGCCGCGCGTCGATCAGCACGAAGGCGCGGCGCAGGTTCTGGCGGCCGGACAGGTATTGTTTCAAAAGCTCTTGCCACGCGGCCACCTTGGCCAAGGGCGCATTTGCATAGCCATAGCCGGGCAGATCCACCAGGAAATGGCTCTCGCCAAGCGTGAAATAGTTGATCTCCTGGGTGCGCCCCGGCGTGTTCGACGCCCGAGCGATGGCCTTGCGGCCCGTCAACGCATTGATCAGGCTGGATTTGCCCACGTTCGAGCGGCCCGCGAAACACACCTCGATCCGATCCGACGGCGGCAGGCCCGACATGGCCACCACGCCCTTCAGGAATTCGACCGGCCCGGCAAACAGCAGCCGCCCCTTTTCCGAGGCGAACTGATCGGGTGTTTCGGCCAAGGGGAAAGGCAAGGTCATTCCAGCACCTCGACAGTATCGCCAATCGTGACATCCCCGGTCTGGGTGACCTCGGCATAGACCCCGAAATTCTGGTGGCTGAACGCCTTTTTCAGTGTGCCAAGCGTGTCGGCATCGCGCAGCCCGGTGTCGGGATTGGCCGTGGTGGCGAGGCAGCGCAGGATCGGCTCACGCACGGCAAGGCGCGCATCGCCCACCCGGATCGTCTTGCCGACCCAGTCGAACTCCTGCCAGGCACCGAGCCCGTCGATATGCACGTTGCCGCGCCACCTGAGCGGGGAAACATCCATTGCCATGGCATCGCCAACCGCCGCGTTGGAGGCAAGGTTCAGAAGGCTGATCGAGGGATAGTCGGTATCCGTCATGCCGCGCCCCTCGACCCGGATGACGCGTGCCGATTGGGCCCGGTTTTCCGGCATCAGGGGGCGCACCCACTCCAGAAAGGCGCGGCTTTCGTGATCGGGATCGAATGTCAGGTCCGGCCGGTCAGGGTGGCTGAGCGTGACTCTCCGCCCATCCTCGTGGCAGCGAGCCGTGATCGCCATCAGGGCAGGGGCCTTGGCGCCGCGCGAGAAATTCTGGCACGCGGACCAGGCGCTTTCCTCTGCCTCGGCCAGCTCATGCGCGACAGCCCAACGACGATCCCAAGGCATCGTCTGCCCGGCGCTCAGCGTGACGCGATCCAGTGCTTCGCGCCCATGACCCTTGATCGGGTGACGCCACAGGGCTGCCACCCGCCCGGTCATTTCTGATCCGTCTTGGGCTTGCGCTTGAAGCTGCCTTTGATGTTCCCCAGCACGTCGGGCTTGTAGCCTTGGCTGCGCATGATCAGGTATTGCTGAACGAAGGTGATCGTGTTGTTCGCGATCCAGTAGATCACCAGCCCGCTTGCGAAGCTGCCGAGCATGAACATGAACACCCACGGCATCCAGGCAAAGATCATCTGCTGTGTCGGGTCGGTGGGCGCCGGGTTCAGCTTTTGCTGGAGCCACATCGAAATCCCCAGAAGCAGCGGCAGGATGCCGATAAAAATCAGCGCAAGGATCGATCCGGGCTCGGGCGCGGCCCAGGGCAGAATGCCCCACAGGTTATAGAGCGACGAGGGGTCGGGCGCCGAAAGATCCTTGATCCAGCCGATCCACGGCGCGTGGCGCAGTTCCAGCGTGACGAAGATCACCTTGTAGAGCGAGAAGAAGATCGGGATCTGCAACAGGATGGGCAGGCAGCCCGAAGCCGGGTTTACCTTTTCCTTCTTGTAAAGCTCCATCATCTCTTTCTGGAGCTTTTGGCGGTCGTCGCCCGCGGATTCCTTGATCTTCTCCATTTGCGGCTGAAGTTCCTTCATCTTCGCCATGGAGACGTAGGATTTATAGGCCAGCGGCAGCAGAAGCGCCTTGATCAGAAGCGTGAGGCCGATAATCGCCCAACCCATCGACCCGGCCAGCCCCATGCCCGCAAGCGTCACGTTCAGCCAATGGAGCACCGCGAAAATCGGCTTGGTCAGGAAGAAGAACCAGCCCCAGTCGATCGAGTCGAGGAACCGGTCGATCCCGCCTTCGTTCTGGTAGGCGCGAATGGTTTCCCATTCCTTCGCCCCGGCGAACAGGCGGGTTGAAACCGCTGCGCTTTGACCGGGCGCAAGTGTCTCGGTCGCCTGCTTGACGGTGGTCTGATAGATGTTGCGGCGCGTATCCTCGAAAGTGGTGATCTGCGCCCCGTTGCCGCCGGGCACCAGCGTCGTCATCCAGTAGTGATCGGTGAACCCGGTCCAGCCGTTCTCGGCCACGCCGATGGTTTCATGGTCGGTCGCGGGTTCGAAATCGTCATAGTCGGTCTCGGTCAACTCGCCATCGACCATGCGGATGCCGCCCTCATGCAGGATGAAGAAATTCTTCAGCCCCTCGGGTTCGCCATGCCTTGCAAGAATGCCGTAAGGCGCCAGCGATGTGGTCGCCGAGCCGGTGTTCTCGACCGACTGGGACACCGTGAACATGAACTTCTCGTCAACCGAGATCTCGCGGCGGAAGGTCAGCCCCGCGCCATTGTCCCAAACCAGCGTGACGGGCGAGTCCGGCGTGAGTTCCTGGCCGCTCTCGACGTCCCAGATGGTGTTTGCGCCGGGCACGGTTTCGGCGCTCAGGCCTTGGCCCGGGGCCCAACCGAACAACGCGTAATAGGCGTGATCGCTTCCGACCGGAGACAACAGGGTAACGATGTCCGAGTCCGGCTCCAGCGTTTCGCGGTAGTTGCGCAGTGCCAGTTGGTCGATCCGTCCGCCCTTGAGCGAGATGGAGCCTTCGAGGCTGGGGGTCGAAATGGGCACGCGGGGGGCCTCGGGCGCCGTCTCATCAGCGGCCGTGTCGGTGGCGGCGGGCGCCTCGCCGGTGGCTGCCGAGGGTGCGGTTGCGGTGGCCGGGGCAGTGGCGCTGTTGCCGGTCTCGCTGGTGGCCTCGGCGGTGGTGGCGTCCTGCTGCGGGGGTTCCGGCGGCGGGAACAGCACGAACCACACCAGAATGACGATGAAGCTCAGCGCGGTCGCGAGAATGAGGTTCTTGTTCTGATCGTCCATTTCGGGGGGCCACACGTCTTTTTTCAGTCACCGCGGTTCAACAGAGTGCGCGGCCAAAGGTCAAGGGGATTCAGGGAAACAGGCGCGGTTGTCGCGGTGCGCGGGGGTGGTCAGCGCAGTTTCGGCAGCGCGTCGGGATTGCCCTCTTCGGGTGGGGCACCGCGCGTCAGCCCGGCGAAATCGAAGAGGCCGGAGTCCAGAAGATGCGAGGGGCGCGCGTTCATCAGGGCGCGGAACATGACCTGCCGGCGGCCCGGTGAATTGGCTTCCCAGCCGTCGAGGATCTGCTTGACCTGCTGGCGCTGAAGGCCGTCCTGACTGCCGCAAAGATCGCAGGGAATGATGGGGTAGTCCATTGATTTCGCGAACTTTTCGCAATCCACCTCGGCCACGAAGGCCAGTGGGCGATAGACGAAAAGATCGCCTTCCTCGTTCACCAGTTTCGGGGGCATGGTGGCCAGCCGCCCGCCGTGAAAGAGGTTCATGAAAAAGGTTTCCAGGATGTCGTCGCGGTGGTGTCCAAGCACCACGGCCGAGCATCCCTCTTCGCGGGCGATGCGGTAGAGGTGGCCGCGGCGGAGGCGGGAGCAGAGGGCGCAGAAGGTGCGGCCCTCGGGCACCTTGTCCACGACGACGGAATAGGTGTCCCGATACTCGATCCGGTGCGGCACGCCCATCTTTTCCAGAAACTCGGGCAACACGGTGGCGGGGAAGCCCGGCTGCCCCTGATCGAGGTTGCAGGCAAGAATGTCGATGGGCAAAAGTCCACGCCATTTCAACTCGTTAAGCACAGCCAGAAGGGTGTAGCTGTCCTTGCCGCCGGACAGGCAGACAAGCCAGCGGGCGCCTTTCTCGACCATGCCGAACTGCTCGATCGCCTCGCGGGTCTGGCGGACGATGCGTTTGCGCAGCTTCTTGAATTCGGTGGTCGCGGGCGCCCCGGCAAAGAGCGGATGGATGTCTTGAGCGTCGTCGAGCATGGCGGGCTTTTGGTACGAAATTGCAATTTTGTACATGGGTTTTGTACCAATCCGGCGCCCCGTGCACGGAATTTCGTACAAAACCCGACAAATCCGGCGCCGGCCTGCCGCTCTGACCCGGCGCCGGCGCCGGTCAGTCGTAGCTGAGCGATGTCGCCTTGCCGCGGAACACGGTATAGGCGAGCGCGGTGTAGGCCAGGATCACCGGGATCACGATCAGCGCACCGTAGAGAATGATGCGCAGGCTTTCCGGTGCCGCGGCGGCGTCGTAGATCTCCAGGCGCTCGGGCACGACGTAGGGATAGAAGCTGTAGGCCATGCCGGCAAAGCCGAGCGTCATCAGCCCGATCGCGCCGGTGAAGGGCACCCAGGCGAAGCGGTCGTCGGGCGCGGGCAGGTGGCGCAGCGCGATCCACAGCCCGACGATGAGCGCGAGCGACATCAGAGGCAGGGGGGCGAGCGCCACGAGCTGCGGCATCTCGAACCACTTGGCCATGATCCGGTCGGAGGTGAGCGGCGTGGCCAGCGATACCGCGCCCATGCCGAGGACCACGCCCCAGATGCCGCCGCGTGCCCATCTTACGGCCTTGCGTTGCAGCGCGCCGTCGGCCTTGA
>JAASSQ010000320.1 GCA_021767845.1 Roseovarius sp.
GCCAATTCGGCCGCCGAGATGGAACGCGCCTTCATGACCGCCCGCTCCGAGGGCAAGGCCGCCTTCGGCAATGACGAGGTCTATATCGAGAAATACCTTCAGAAGCCGCGCCATATCGAGATCCAGGTCTTCGGCGACGGCAAGGGCCGCGCCGTGCATCTGGGCGAGCGCGACTGCTCGCTCCAGCGCCGCCACCAGAAGGTGTTCGAAGAGGCCCCCGGCCCCTGCATTTCGGACGAGGAACGCGCCCGCATCGGCAAGACCTGCGCCGAGGCCGTGGCCGCGATCAACTATGCCGGCGCCGGCACGATCGAATTCCTCTACGAGGACGGCGAGTTCTATTTCATCGAGATGAACACCCGCCTGCAGGTCGAACACCCGGTAACCGAGGCGATCTTCGGCGTCGATCTCGTGCAGGAACAGATCCGCGTGGCCGAAGGCCACCCGATGTCCTTCACGCAGGACGATCTGGTCATCAACGGCCACGCCATCGAGGTCCGCATCAACGCCGAGAAACTGCCCGATTTCGCCCCCCGTCCGGGCCGCATCACGCAGTTCCACGCCCCCGGCGGCCTGGGCGTGCGGATGGATTCGGCGCTTTATGACGGCTACACGATCCCGCCCTATTACGATTCGCTTATCGGCAAGCTGATCGTGCACGGGCGCGACCGGCAGGCCGCGCTGACGCGGCTCAACCGCGCCTTGGGCGAATTGATCGTCGATGGGGTGGACACCACCGTGCCGCTTTTCCATGCGCTGCTGCAGGAACCCGACATCCAGACCGGGGACTACAACATCCACTGGCTGGAAAAATGGCTCGCCGCCAATCTGGAAAGCTGACACCGGATCAGCCGCGCGCGGCCTGACCGGCCGTCGCGCTCCCGTCTCTGCCCTCGCCGCTTCTGTTTTGGCCTGTCTCCGGGCAAAATGGGCAGCGCACGCCAGGGGATGGCGCGAAAGCGCCCCTTGGGGCGGGCCGTTCTCGTGATCCTCTTGCCGACGATGCCCTGCAAAGGGTAGCAACAGGATAGTCGGCCCTCGGCCATCCCCGGAAACCCGTATCGCATTTCAATGACCGCGCCCGATCTGACGCTCACCCCCGGCCTGCTGTTGCAGGCTTATGCCGCCGGCATCTTTCCGATGTCCGAACACCGCGATGATCCGCATGTGTTCTGGGTCGATCCGCGGCGCCGGGGCGTGCTGCCGCTCGACGGGTTCCACATCTCGCGCTCTCTGGCCCGGCGGATGCGGCGCGGCGGCTACGCGGTAACGCTGAACACAGATTTCGCGGGCGTTCTGGACGCCTGCGCCGACCGCGAGGACACCTGGATCAACGCCGAGATCCGCCGCCTTTACCTTGATCTGCACGCGCGCGGCCACGCCCATGCGCTTGAAATCCGGCAGGACGGCCTCCTGGCCGGCGGGGTCTATGGCGTGGCGCTCGGGGGCGCGTTTTTCGGGGAAAGCATGTTCTCGCGCCGCACCGATGGATCGAAACTCGCGCTCGCGCATCTGACCGACCATCTGCGCCGCTGCGGCTTTGTCCTGTTCGACACACAGTTCATCACGCCGCACCTTGCGTCACTGGGCGCGGTCGAGATCAGCCGCGATGACTACCACGCGCGCCTGCACGAGGCGCTGGACCTGCCCGCCGACATCCGCGCGCAGCCGCTCTGCACCGACCCTCACTCGGTCTTGCAGCGCAACACCCAAAGATCGTAACGCGGATGTTCCATGGCGTTCAGCGCCGGGGACGAGGCCAGCATCCACCCTTCGAACACCGCCGCGCCCGACGCAGCCTCGCGCACCGTGACAAAGGCATAGGCATCGCCCGCCGCGTCCTCCGCCGGGTAGCGGCATTCGCGCAAGGTCACCGTCAGCTTGCCCAGGGCGCCTTCTTCACCCGCCGCAAGGCTCAGGTCGATGGATTCGCCGGTGATTTTGTCCAGCCCGCGCAACTCCGCGCCGGTGCCGATTGCCACGTCCTGCGCCGCCGCCCCGCCCGGCAGGCCAAGGGCCAGCGCCACGGCCAGCGCCCGCAGGCTCATCGCGCGGCGTCCTCGCCATCGTCGCCGCCGACGAATTTCATCAGCAGCGACACCAGGCTCACCGACCCTTGGGTGAATTCGATCTCGTCGCCCGGCTCGAAATAGAAGGGCGAGCCGCCCGGCAGGATTTCCACGAAATTGCCGCCCAGCAACCCTTCGGAGCTGATCGACACGGCGCTGTCGTCGGGCACCTCGATGCCCTCGGTCACGGTAAATGTGGTCATCGCGCGATAGGTCGCCGGGTCCAACTCGATCGAGGTGACGCGCCCCACCTTGACGCCCGCCATGCGCACATCCGTGCCCACGTCCACGCCATCGGCGCTGCGGAAACTGGCGCTCAGCGGGTATTCGGATTGCGCGCCCGAGACGCCGGTGACCTGCCCCGCATAGATCAGGAACCCGACCGCAACGGCCAGGACCGCGCCGCCGACAACGACTTCCGTGGTGCTTTCCGACATGCCTCGTCCGCCTTTATTCCGGGGTCCACGCCTCGTAATCGCTGCGCTCCACCGGCTTGGCCCGCCGGATCGACCCGGCCGGCGCATAAGCCAGCGGCGTGCCGGTCAGGTTCTCTTCATGCGGCTTTTCCCAGGGCTTGTGCGGCAGCGGCTTCTCGCTCGGCGGCGCGTCAAAGGTGTAATGCAGCCAGCCATGCCAATCGGGGCTCACGCGGCTGGCCTCGGCCTCGCCGTTGAAGATGACCCAGCGCTTCTTGCCGTCGCGCGTCCGGTAGAAGACGTTGCCCTGGTCGTCCTCGCCCACCTTCACGCCCTTGCGCCAGGTGTAAAGCTGGGTGTTCAGCGTCTGACCGTTCCACCATGTGACGGCGCGCAGAAGGGTGTTGAGAATGCCCATGGGTACCTCCGGTTTCCTGCTCCCGATATGGCGCAATTGGCGCCAAAGGTCCAGTGCCCGCTTACCAATAGCGCGGGTCGTCGAACGCCGCCACGCAGGCCGACGGCCCCTGCAACCGCAACGGCCCCGCCGCCGCGTCCAGCGCCTGCGCCTGCCAGCCCTCGGGCTGGCTCAAGCGGTGCGGCGGCGGCAC